>JBCBIN010000063.1:0-12861 GCA_038524555.1 Cyanobacteria bacterium J06623_7
AGTAGATCGAGATGCCCCTCACGTTTTTTTGAGCTCTAATAACTATGGAGAAAATTTAGTCAAAAGCAGGGTGGTGAAGACAATTTTTCCCAGAAAACGATGGATATCATAGAATAAACCGGTCAAATATACGTACAAAATTACAGCGTCATTTTCTATTATGTTAGAAAGTTCTGGGTCGATTTTACAGCTATCAAAAACCGTCCTCAGTAACGTGAATCTTCTTGTTATTAGCGATTCAAACGTCAATTTACAGCAAATAGCCAACTGTTTACAGGCAGCAGAAATTAATTTTGACTGCGATGTTATCGATTCGACCACGATAGGCGATCGCCCTGCCGATAAATCTTATCGGGCAATTGTCTATGACTATCTTGCAGATAATGACGCTGTAATCCCACGTCTGCTGGAAAAACTACATTGGTGTAGTCATTTACATCCAGATGCACCAATTATTTTGCTTGCCGATAGCTTGACTGATGAAACAGCGGTAACTCTAATTAAGTCTGGGGTCGATAGCTATTTGCCCAGACACAAACTAGCTCAATTACCTCTGACCATTAAAAAATCTTTATTTGATTTTGCCAGCCAACAAACTGTACTCAAACAGCAGTCAAATTTAATTCAGCAACAAAAGTCTCAGCTACAAAGACAAAAGGCTGAAATCGCCGCCGGTCAAGAAAATATCGAAGACGGGCAAATAGAGGTAATTCGTCAGCGACAATTAATCGAGCAGCAGCAAGAGCGGATACAACAGCTAGAAATAGAGGTCAAGTCCTGGCAAGATGGCGAACAAACCAAGCAAGAACATCTGGCTCACTTAAATCACGAACTGCGTAGTCCGATCTCTTCCATACTGGGATTTTCGGACATGTTAAAACAGCAGTACTATGGCGACCTTAACGAACGGCAAATGCGCTACGTCAATGCCATGCTTAGTGTCGGTCAGTACATGATGGATTTGGTTAATAATTACCTCGACTTAGCCAAAATTGATGCCAATAAGCAAACCCTGGATTTGGAAAAGATAGCTGTAGCAGAAGTTTGTCAAAATGCCCTATTTTGTCTGGAACAAAAAGCCCAGGAAAAGCAATTAGAGCTAAAGCTAGAGCTAGCTAGAGACATCGATTTTTGTACTGCTGATTCTCGTTATCTAAGGCAGATTTTAACCAATTTACTCAGCAATGCAGTTAAGTTTACCGACCGGGGCAGTATTACTCTTCAGGTAAAAAACCACGGCGATTGCCTCAATTTTGCTGTTATCGACACGGGAGCGGGTATCTCCTCGGAAAACCTAACTAAGTTATTTAAGCCTTTTCCTCAGATTAGTAATCGTCAAGACAGTACTGGCTTAGGTTTAGCTCTATCCCGTAAGCTCGCTCGCCTTCATGGGGGAGATATTGTAGTTACTTCCGAATTAGGACGCGGTAGCTGTTTTACCCTGAGTATTCCTCGCGATCCATTGGTGAAAAGCTAATGCTTTGTAAAGATAGGTCAATGTCAAGCTAGGTCAATTAATTAGAACGACTATAGAATATGGAGAGTAGAGACAAATCTAAAATTTGGCGATCGCAAGCAGATCATGAACAGCCCAGCCGTAGCAACACAAGAAGTTGTCAAGATTAGCAATTTAGATCATTTTTTTGGCGAGGGAAAGTTAAGAAAACAAATCCTCTTCGATATCGACCTGACTCTAAATGCCGGAGAAGTAATTATTCTGAAAGGACCTTCAGGTTCGGGCAAGACTACACTATTAACCCTCATGGGTGGTTTGCGATCGCCCCAATCTGGTAGCCTCAGAGTCTTTGGCTCAGAGTTAGTGGGAGCGTCCAAGGGTTGCCTCGTGCAAACGCGAAAAAATATCGGCTATATCTTTCAGTCTCACAATTTATTAGCTTCTCTAACCGCTAAGCAAAACGTACAAATGTCTCTAGAACTGCACGATCACCTGACTGCCGCTACTGTTGAATCTAGAGCGATCGCCGCCTTAGAAGCAGTGGGTTTAAAAGAACACATCAACTACCATCCTCAAAGCCTATCTGGAGGTCAAAAACAGCGGGTAGCGATCGCCCGTGCCCTGGTAGCGCATCCGCAAATTGTTCTGGCAGATGAACCGACTGCGGCATTGGATGGCAAAACGGGTCGAGACGTAGTGGAACTCATGCAGCGTTTAGCTCGGGAACAAAGTTGTACGATCTTAATTGTCACTCACGATAATCGTATCCTCGATGTAGCAGATCGGATTGTGGAACTAGAGGATGGCAGAATTACCCATGACAGCGATCAATAAATATGTTGATTTAGAACAAAACTAATTCACATCAGGCGTATATTACTCTTCGCTGTAGCTAATGCGATAAATACGACTGTTACCATCTTCTGCTAGCAACAAACTACCGTCGGGCAATACCTGTAACCCCACAGGACGAGCAAAGGAGGCGGGAATGTCGGGATCGACGAGAAACCCCGTCAGAAAGTCTTCGTAATAGCCTAGAGGTCGATTATCTGAGCCAAAGGGAACGTAGACAATTTTATAACCCGTGCCACGATCGCGATTCCAAGAGCCTCTAAATGCCACAAAGGAACCGTTACGGTATTTTTCGGGAAACTGCTGGCGATCGTAAAACTGTACTCCTAAAGCGGCAGAATGTGCCTGAAATAAGACATCGGGAGTAATCGTTTGGGCTGCTAACTGGGGCTGTTCGCTTTTACCTCCCTCCAGCCGTCGGGGATCGAGCAAATCTGGGGCAAGATAGGCATAGGGCCAACCATAGAAACCACCCTGCTTAACCTTGGTAAAATAATCGGGAACGAGATTATCTCCCAACAAATCCCGCTCATTGACGGTAGTGTAGAGTTCTCCCGTAACGGGATGGAAATCCAAGCCCACGGGATTACGCAGACCAGAAGCGTAGGTCGAGAGATTTGAGCCATCGAGATCCATTACCTGAACCGAAGCACGGGGTAATTCTTCGGGATCGACGTTAGATTTCGAGCCGACGGAAACATAAAGGCGATCGCCCGCCGGTGCGGTGACAATATTGCGCGTCCAGTGCTGGTTATAGCCTCCGGGAGTCAGTTCGGTAATTTTAGTGCCTGTTCCTTCCAGCTGTAATTGTCCGGGCTGATAGTCGAAACGCAAAACTTCCCCGGTGTTTGCCACATAAAAAGAATCCCCGGCAAAGGTTACGCCCAAAGGCTGGTCGAGATTATTCTGGCGATCGCCAAAGGTCTGCCTTACTTCAGCAACTCCATCACCGTCTTTATCTTGTAACAGGGTGATTATATTCTGCTTCGACTGCACCGCCAGCACATCGCCATCGGGAGTTACGGTCATCCAGCGCACGCTGGGTAAATCATCGGCATAAACGTTAACCGCAAATCCGAGGGGCACATTTAAAGTCGGATTGTCAGGGATAGGAATTACCCGGGGCGGCTTACCTACAGATTCTGTGGCATAGGGTTCGGGTAAATCGGCAAGGGTAATCTTGATCGCTTCGGGGGTTAAAGTCTTGGTAGAGATAGTATCACTCTGAGTCTGGGCGTTGGAACTACAGCCGCTAATACAGAGAATTGTCCCGAAAGAGAGCAAGGCTAACTTTTTACTGGCATGCAACATAAAATTTTCTGGGTCAGTTTAAACCTAAATTCAAAATAAATTCAATTAAAATTATCGTCAGTCTAAGTACTTGGATACGTTATAATTCAATCTGTTTGGCAGGTAAGAGCATCGTTTCAAGGCAAGTCATCTAGGAAAAATGCTGCTGGCTGCGAAAATCTCCTGGTCAATAATCAAACTCAACTCCGAATAACTTAAATTTTAATCGTAATGGCTGAAGGTAATTCTCAGAACAAGCCCCAGGGTGGTTCCAACTTAGACGAAATTCGCGCTACCAGAATCGAAAAAGTGGCACAGATTAAGGAGTTGGGCTTAAACCCCTATGCTTATAAATGGGAATCGAGTCATCACGCTTCTGAACTACAGGGAAAGTACGTCGAACTACCCCCAGGAGAAGAAATAGCCGACGAAGTGGCGATCGCCGGTCGGATTGTTGCTCGCCGCGTTTTTGGCAAGCTGGCATTTTTTGAACTTCAAGATGAGACGGGAAAAATTCAGCTTTATCTAGAAAAGAAAAGAATTAACAACACCATGTCAGAGGACTTGGTAGGAGCGTTTAACCACCTCAAAAAGCTTTCCGATACGGGAGATATTTTAGGGGTAAAGGGTACGGTCAAGCGTACAGAGAAGGGTGAACTCTCCGTTTACGTTAGCGAGTTTCAAATCCTCACCAAATCCCTACTGCCTCTACCGGATAAATGGCACGGTTTAACCGATACCGAAAAGCGTTACCGTCAGCGTTACGTCGATCTAATCGTCAATCCTCAGGTCAGACAAACTTTTCGGATTCGCGCCAAAATTACCGCGGCTATTCGTCGCTACCTCGAAACTAGAGACTTTCTCGAAATAGAAACACCGGTACTGCAAAGCGAAGCTGGGGGGGCAGAAGCCCGTCCTTTTATCACCTATCACAACACTCTGGAGATGGATTTATATCTCCGCATCGCTACCGAACTACACCTCAAAAGGTTAATTGTTGGTGGTTTTGAACGGGTGTTTGAAATGGGTCGTATTTTTCGTAATGAAGGGGTATCGACCCGCCACAATCCCGAATTCACCTCCATCGAAGTATATCAGGCATATGCGGACTATCACGACATGATGGCGTTGACGGAAACCATGATTGGCGATGTGGCCAAAGAAGTACTGGGCACGACCAAAGTTAACTACCAGGGAGAAGAAATCGACCTTACCCCACCCTGGCGTAGAGTGACTATGCACGAGGTGGTGCGAGATGCTACGGGAGTAGACTTTAGTCAATTTAGCGATTTTGACTCTGCCCAAGCTGCGGCGCGAGATGCGGGGATAGAAGTTCCCTCAGATTGTCAGACCATTGGCAAACTGCTTAATGAAGCCTTCGAGCAAAAGGTAGAAACTACTTTAATTCAACCTACCTTTGTAATCGATTATCCCGTAGAAATATCGCCTCTAGCCAAGCCCCACCGGGATAAACCAGGGTTAGTAGAACGATTTGAGCTATTTATCGTTGGTAGAGAAACCGCCAACAGCTTTTCCGAGTTAACTGATCCTCTCGATCAGCGCGATCGACTAGAAGCTCAAGCCGCTAAAAAAGCCGCAGGAGACTTAGAAGCCAACGATATCGATGAAGACTTTCTCGCCGCCCTAGAATACGGCATGCCCCCGACAGGAGGTTTGGGTATTGGTATCGATCGCCTGGTGATGTTACTTACCGACTCTCCCAGTATTCGCGACGTGATTGCCTTTCCTTTACTCAAAAATCAGAGTACTGCTATCAAAGACTTTGACTATGATGCCCAGCAGCAAATTCTGCGGATAACCTTCGGTAACGGTAGTGTCTATAAATATGCTGAAGTACCCGCAAAAATCTATCAAGAACTAAAGGAAACCGGTTCGGTGGGACAATACTTCAACTCTCAAATTAAAGATAAGTTTGGTTTTGATCGCGAAGTTTAGCTATCCTCCCACGGCAGAAAACAAGCTAGAAAAAACTGGCGTTGCTGGAGGATTTAGGTATGATTCTTTAATTTTTACTTGATCACAAATGCTTAAAAAGCTGCCCTAAAGGATTAGCGAAACAGCACGTTGCGGAGGTGCCCTCAGTTGAAGTGACTGTTTCAAGAAGCTCTTCTGTCGCGTCATAGTCGATAGCTGATACCTACAGACAGATTACTTTTGAAATTTATACTTCAAATCAGCAGCGCTGTCCTAGACTAATCTTCCCAGACTCAATCGAGCTATGATAATCGAAGCTCACTCATAGTAATTGACATAATTAGTGATATACATGAATTTATCTATTGAGGTAATTTTACTCGGCTCTATTTTTGGTGCGGTAATTTTAACCTATGCGCCCTTCTTGGTTGTTGGTTGGGGACGACTACAGTCAGGTTATGATATGTCCGCACCGCGGGCGATGTTCGACAAATTACCCGACTATGCCAAAAGAGCTACCTGGGCGCACCAAAATAGTTTTGAGGCCCTAACTATCTACGGTCTATTTGCTTTAATGGCTTATGCTACGGGGGTAGATTCTAGCTGGGGGAAAATTGCCGCGATCGCTTTTTTAGCTGCCCGTCTGCTCTACTCAGTCTTTTACATTACCAACATTCCTTTGGGGCGCTCTCTAATGTTTGCGCTCGGTTCTCTCTGCGGCTGGACTTTATTTGGCTTGAGCATTCTGAAGGTAATGGCTTAAGGAAATTGACGAGCTAACATTAGCTAATCAATAAATTAAATAATTGCAACGTGGATGATAGCATCTCCCTGATTTACCAGTGGGTTTTGAATATGACTGATAACGACCCCTGTAACTTTAGCGCGAATAAGAACTTTGCTCCCGCCAAAAGCATTGGTGATATAGCCTAGCTCTTGCTTTTTACTGATGCGATCGCCTAAATTAACCATCAGATGAAAAATTCCCCCGCAGGTGGCTCTAATCCATCGTGTTTTACTTGCCCGTAACGATTCTCCTATCGTTGGCGCTAGTTCATGTCGATACATTTCTAGATGTTCCATGACTCCAAAAATCCCCGCAACTCCAACTTCAATCGCGAGAGAGTCAAAGCGCAGTGCCTCTCCCGCCTCATATAGCAGAACGGGAATACCTCTTTTAGTTGCGGCCTGGCGTAAGGAGCCGTCTCTCGTATTAGAGTGCATCATCAGAGGAGCCCCAAAAGCGATCGCACAACGATAAGTCGTTTCATCTTCTAAATTAGCTCGGATTTGAGGCAGATTAATCCGATGTACCGCTGCCGTATGTAAATCGATTCCGTAATCACTCCTTTCGACGATTTCGCGCATAAATAAGTTGGCTAGGCGAGATGCGAGAGAACCATTTTCCGAACCAGGAAACGAACGATTTAAGTCCCGGCGATCGGGTAAATAGCGAGACTGCTCGATAAAGCCAAACACATTAACAATAGAAACCGCGATGATAGTTCCCTTCAACTTTTGGGGGTCAATCTGTTCTAAAACCCGGGCAATTATTTCTACTCCGTTTAGTTCATCACCATGAATTGCCGCACTCAGCCAGACTGTGGGGCCCGACTCAATCCCATTAACAACGGTAATAGGAAGGGAAACTAGGGTCTGGGTTGCTAAACGGCTAACCGGAAGTTCGAAGCGACGTAATTGACCGGGAAGGACGATTTCCTTGGCAATTTCGATAAAATTATCTGACACCGAGCTAATATCTAATGCTAATGCTATGGTCTAATTCTGCGGCATTGGCAGCGATAAATTCAATAATTTTACCCGCTACATCTACATCCGTTGCTTTTTCAATCCCTTCCAGCCCAGGAGAAGAATTTACCTCCATCACTACCGGTCCATGGTTAGAACGCAACAAATCGACTCCGGCAACCTTTAAGCCCATAGCCTTAGCCGCTCTGATCGCAGTATCTGTTTCTTCAGCAGAAAGTTTTATTGCTTGAGCATTGCCACCCCGATGAAGATTAGAACGAAATTCGCCTTCTGCTCCCTGTCGCTTCATCGCCGCAATTACCTGTCCCCCGACGACAAAACAGCGTAAATCTGCACCGCCGGCTTCTTTGATGAATTCTTGAACTAGAATATTGGCATCCAAACCGCGAAAAGCTTCAATTACTGACTTGGCCGCCTGATAGGTTTCGGCTAGCACAACGCCAATTCCTTGGGTTCCTTCTAACAGCTTAATTACTAGCGGCGCTCCTCCTACCGTTTCGATTAATCCGTCAATATCTTGAGTGGCATGGGCAAATCCCGTTACGGGCAAACCAACTCCTTCCCTGGCCAAAATCTGCATTGAACGTAGTTTGTCGCGGCTGCGAGAAATTGCCTGGGATGCGTTCGGGCTAAATACATCCATAACCTCAAACTGTCGTACCACTGCAGTGCCATAAAAAGTCTTGGACGCACCAACACGGGGAATAATTGCATCAAAGTTTTCTAGAGGCTTTCCTTTATAGACAATAGTCGGCTTTTTCGACGTGATATTCATATAGCAACGCAGATAATCAATCACTCTCATGTCGTGTCCCTGCTCTTGTCCCGCTTCTCTCAAACGTCTAGTTGAGTAGAGATTGGCACTTTGCGAAAGAATTGCTATTTTCATAGGAAGTTCTTGGGAATAACTAGTTCTAAATGTTCTGAATGGGCTATCTGCTCCATTTTCATGGTTTACCCTGGCTTTGAAGAAACGAACTACCTGATCGACTAAAAACTTATTACGAATATCTTCTCTGCCCAGAAACATCCGAAACCCCATTGCTTCTCGATCCGTTAAAGATAATTCAATTGCCCAAATTTCCGACCCTAGCTGAATATTAGTAGTAATAATCGGTCTTAGTTGAGCGACTCCGCCAGAATTACGAATCTCACGGTATTCTTGCAGTTCAGCTTTCGCCGCGATCGCATTGCAGCTATTTTCCTCCTGGGGATAAACCTGAAAGCGCATTATTTGCTTTCCTCCCAACGATAGTTCGCGAATATTGAAAGCGTGGAGCGCCGAAGATCTGGCTCCAGTATCAATCTTGGCCTTAATTTTAGGAATGTTGAGCTGGGGTAGGGCAACATGTTCTCGCCAGCCGATTACCCTACCAGACAAGCTGGAGTCAGAAAAATTACTTCTTTGACGGTTAGACACTGGATTAGTTGAGGAAAATTGATTTCAGCCAAATTACTGATTTTTTTCAGTTAAATGACGGAGGTTATTTATAGTAATAATTTTGTAGATTACGAATGTGCCGTGCTTTAGGCTATATGTAATATTTTGATCTAAACGGCTACTCCAAACAGAAATATAGGTAAGAAAAAGGCACCAGCAAATGCTGATACCTTTGGAGTCCCACGAACTGTAATGTACCAAATGTTTGGTACTCATACAGGATAGTCCGAATTTTCTCCTGTAATGTATCATATATTACCAGTTTTCTAAGTTTTTATCAGTGACGAGAGCTATTTTAACTAGAATTTAGGACTGGATTTTTAGCCAGGCCGCCGTGGCGGCTTGCTTTTCGGCTTCTTGTTTGCGCCGACCTCGACCTTCTCCATAAATTTGTAAATTAATTAACACTTGCGCCGTGAACTCTTTTGCATGGTCTGGCCCCGATTCGGCCACAATTTGATAGACAGGAACGGTTTTAAACTGTGCGAGAGCCCACTGCTGCAAGCGATTTTTGCTGTCGATAAAGGTTGCCTGGGGTTGAAGGACGTTTTGTTTAGTTGTTACTTCCGAACTGTTAACTAACTCCTGGGCTAAGGGTAAAAAAATTCGGGAAATATATTGGCGCGCTGCTTCGATGCCGGCATCTAAAAAATAGGCTCCGACAAGTGCCTCAAAGGTATCGTTAAGCAAGGAGGGGTTAGTTCGTCCTCCGTCTCGGGCAGTACCTTTACCCAAACGCATTAATTCACCCAAGCCAAATTCTGCCCCTAATTTCCCTAGCTGTTGTTCATCAACTAAACGCGATCGCAAGTGAGTTAGTTGAGCTTCGTTGATACTGGGATATAGAGTATAAAGCATTTCAGCAACAATGAACCCTAAAATAGCATCACCCAAAAATTCTAACCGCTCATTATCGGCAGAAGCCGTGGAGTTTTCATTGACAAAAGAACTATGAGTGAGAGCCAGTTCAAACAGCTCGTAATTATTAAATTGCGGTAGTTGGGGAGGAATATTCATTGCGAAATGGGGTTGTATCGTTACCAGGATTTATTAAGTTTTACAACAAACAAGAGAAATTATCGAGCCAAGATAGAAGTAATCAGTAACCAAGAATCTATTGGTTGTAGATAAAAGTTACCGATGAGTAGGAACGATAAATTTAAGCAGGACAGATATCAGCTCATAACAGAGCTAGTACAAAAGCTACTTAAGGTTGACAAGGAGCAGCAAAGACAGACCACAATTGAACAAATTGCCTCAATTATTTTGCGATCGCGTCCTTTTGGTCGTCGCTTTCAAGATACTCCCCTGCAAGGAATTTACCTAGAGCTTTATCTCCAGGCTAAGCAGGAATTAATTGCTCACCTGAACCAACAGTTAGCCCAGGCGCTTAAGGATATGCAGTTGGGGCATGAACCCAGTTTAGAGGGATTACAGCCCGTATATTTATATGAGCTACAAACTCAATTTTTTAAACATATTTTGGGAGATCGAGAACTCAAAAAGCTGGGATTGACGGCTCAAGGTTATGCCCTTAATAGTGAACTGAGAACCTATGCTCTTACCGAATTAGTTAAGGCAATTAAATTTTCCGGCAGACTGTGTAAACCTCATCGGCAAAAATTTTCCCCCCCTCTATTTCGTATTTTGTATGAAGAGGCGAAAACCGAAACCTTGTGCTACATCTGTCTGAATATCGATTTGTATGACCCCAACCGCGGCGATCGCAAGTTTATGAACTGGGTTAACTTTAAGCTAGATAAAACGATGTTGAAGTGTTATGAAGCGCATCATCGTCATGCTCAATTTGAATTCCCCTCATCCCAGACTCTCGAACAAATTCCTCAAGCAACAGCAGCACCCGATTTAACCCAGATGCTGCGGGAATATATTAGCCGTGACCCTGAAGGAATCTTTAATACCACCCACATTCGTAATCGACCCGACGCCAGCTTTGCCAAGATCGCTCTCGCTAAGTTTTCCGGTCAGACTTGGGAACAGGTATCACAGCAGATAGACATTCCCGTTCCTACCTTGAGCAGTTTCTATAACCGTTGGTGCCGCCGCTTTACGCCTTTATTAAACCAAGAATTAAAACAGTATTTTTAATTATCCCAGTCTGAGCCATAACATGAACATCAATACCCTATTTGAAGAATTTTCCATCGCTATTCCTCTCGCTGCTCATCTTCAGGCTGAAAAATTTCGTCGCCATCAATCCCAACCTCAGAAAGCCAAACAGGTCTATCTAAACACTCTGGCTGTTTCCGTAGGCCAATCCTATTTAAACCTGCTCGGTTGGTCTACAAGCTTTGAAAGTAGTGATTGCTGGAATCCGATCTTACAAACGATAATGAATGTTGCCGATTTACACATACCCAGCTACGGCAAACTAGAGTGTCGCACAGTATTTTCAGAAGAAACTAGGGTAAAGATTCCCCCGGAAGTATGGTCGGGCAGAATTGGTTATTTAATTGTGATGTTAGATGGGTCTCTCAAACAAGGTTGTCCGATCGGATTTGCCAGGCAGGTCAATAAATCAGAACTCGATCTGACAGAACTCGAACCCTTGGGCAATTTTCCGGCTTATCTTAGTCAAAAAAAACGAATCCAGCCTTCAGAAACTTTAGGTTTAAGCAATTGGACTAAGGGAGGAGTGGCTAGTCATGGTTGGCAGAGGCTCGATCGCCTGTTTTCACCTTCGATGGGGCTAGAATTTAGAAGCAAATCGGAATTAGCTCAAGCCCCGGGAGTCAACTTAGCCCAAAGTGGAGTTAAGCTTATTTCTCTGGGTGCAAACCAGGAACAGAGTATAAATTTAGTGCTAAATATTCAGTCGCTAAATCAATCTGAATTCAACGTTTCCATTAAGGTTAGCAATCATCAGTATGGAAAATATTTACCAGAAGGATTAGAATTGGTAATCGTCGATCGCCTAAACATACCGGTAATGATTGCTCAAGCAAACCAGACCGAAATAATTGAGTTCTGTTTTAGTGGGGAACTCAACGAAAAATTTAGTGTTGAAATTTCTTTAGAAGATGATGTGGTTATCGAGAATTTTGTAATTTAGCTATCTTACCCGAGTTATTTGGCACTAACTAACGCTACGCTAGTTTTTTTAGCCATCTAAATAACCGAAGCTGTTAAGAGAAAACCGCCCGAGAAATTTCCGAGCGGAGTGTGGTGTGAGGAGTGAACGGAAACTTTTGTTCCCGCACATCTCTATTCTAAAATAGAACTTTGAAATTGCCAGAACTTTCTTGCTGGATTAAATGTTGTCTTAAGTTTTATTGAGATATATGTTTAACTTGATTTTAATAACTTAAGTATTGTGACATCTTCGCTCGATTAAGTTAACAATTTAAGCTGCCCAAAGGTGTAGAAACCAGCCGATCGCGATCCCCAAAAAAACAAATCTAACTACTTGCCAAAAAACATCCGGTAGCAGACTACTCTCTAGAGTAAATTCTAAATCATCTAGCTCTTTCTGGAGGGCACGCAGTTCGGTTTTCAGTGGTTTGAAAGTCGATTTCTGGCGGTCGATTTCTCGTTGGCGTTCCTGAATTTGCGATCGCTTAGACCAGTCTTGCTTAACCTGGTTATGTCTCGACTGAAGCTGAATCAAAGAGCGTTCTACATCTTCCAAAATTTGTCCTAACTCTTGGTTTTGGGAGTCGCTATTAAGAGATGACATGGTTAAAATCAGCCGTATATAAAGCGGTATAAATCGACACGATACTAACCTACATTTAACTTAGATGCCGGCATTAAATCGCTATCGACAAAAATAAGGGATACTGGCGTTGGGAAATACGTAGTGCTGTCAATACTTTTGGTATTTCTAGAGTAATAAGCTGGGATTTGAAGAGCATCGGGTTTAAAGCTACACACTACGACCTCTAGTGCCGCACTGCCAAATTATCAGCGCCGGGATATTTTTGGCTGCGCGATTGACAGTTTGTTGCCAAGGAATAAACCTAGTACCTGAAATCGCTAAAATTGAAGATGAATCTAATCTAGTTGAAAATAAAAATAATATCAGTCTATGTTTGATGTAACGCCCCTTTCGACGGACAAAGTACCTGCCGAGTTAAGCGATCTGGAGTTAGCCCAG
>JBCBIN010000064.1:0-12606 GCA_038524555.1 Cyanobacteria bacterium J06623_7
GACTTTTATCATTTAATAATGCTAGGGATAAATTACTACTGCTTTGGAAGTGAAACTAGCTTGAGACAGTAAGTATTGAGTAATAACGTAGTATTTTATAATGTTGTTTAAGCTACGATAGAAAGTACCCTAGGTACAATAAAAGCAATCTCCACGGTTATTAGAAAAGCAAGGGGCGGCAAAAGGAAAATAAATAGTCTGACCATGACTTTAAACTTGTGGCAAATCTTCTGTCTGAGTCGGGTAGATTTCAGTCAAACTACGACTTTATTGTGTTTACATTTAACAAAATACTAAAAATTTACGCGGGAATCTTCGCCAAGATGTCTGTATTTTAAAATGTGCTTTATAGTCTAGTAAAAGTATTCATTCTTAGTGTCTCAAAGCCGTAAAACTATCTTAGTTACAGGAGCCTCTCGTTCGGGTAAAAGTGAATTTGCCGAGATGCTAGCTCAAAACACCCAGAAATCAGTTACCTATGTAGCCACCGCTCGAGTAGATTCTCACGATCGCGAATGGCAGACAAGAATTCTTCAACACCAACAGCGCCGTCCGCCAGACTGGAAAACCCTAACGGCAAACACACAGCTAGCGTCTTACCTCATGGAAGCATCTGATGCCGAATGCTGGCTAATTGACTCTTTGGGTACATGGGTGGCAAACTTCATGGAGTCCGAACCACAAGCATGGTCGCAGACAAGCGATCGCTTCTTGACTAGTTTACAAACTACTGCCGCCGAAGTAATTATGGTTGGGGAAGAAACTGGCTGGGGCGTTGTTCCTGCCTATCCTCTGGGTCGATTATTTCGCGATCGCCTGGGGTATTTATCTCGCCAGGTGGCTAATATAGCCGATCGCACCTATTTAGTTGCCGGAGGTCATGTCCTCGACCTGACCAGCATGGGAGAACCCTTAAGCAAATATGGAATATAGTCGTCAAATCGTTACTTTGTCGTGAGTATGGGATTACGATCTAGGTAAGAAAAGAAGTAGTTAAAAATAAAAAGAGTAAAGAAGTTAGAGCTAATTTTCAACTCTCTTTTTTAGATGTACGGGAAGACGGCCATAAATTTAAGTTCAATCGAGTCTCATCTTCTCCATCAATCGCTCAGCTTAGTCGAACTTAACAATTGCAGGATTATGGCATCAGCAACAGAAGTAAAAACCTATCTCGCCCATTGGTTTCAGCTCGGCAAAAAACTAGTTTGGAAAAATGGTGAGGCGGAGTTATTACCCCAGAAAATTATCGAGGGCGATCGCTTTACCTCAGAGTTCGAAACTTGCTGGCAAAAAATCATGAGCGTTGGCGGTCAAGACTGCTATTTATTGGGGGCAGAGGCGACTATAGCCGAATTACTAACTCCCGCTTGGAGTGTCGACCAGTGTGCGCGGTGTGCGATGCCCGTGCCGATAGTTGAGATGGGAACACAGCCTCTAGACTGTGCCTGTAGCGATCTGGAAAACTGGCCTAATAATGAATTACCGACCCCGCGATCGCCAATTAATAGCCAGGCAAAATTGAATGACATTAACGATCGCCTTAAAGCGAAGTAAAGTACGCCTGATGTGGATTAGCTTCGTTGAAAGTCTACTAGTTCTTAGCTATCAGCTAATTGCAGCAATTTACCCAGAGAGTAACGCTTCGCTTTCGCACTAATTACTTTAACTGTCCTAACTGTTGTCAAATATTCCTCGAACAAATATAGGTAATGGCTACAATTATCAAACACCGCCGTACGGGCTACCAATATATTTTATTGAGGGTTAATGGTGAGAGTAATAAAACCAATCCCTCACGTTTTATCAGCGAGCTGTTCGAGCGGGAAAAGCCCGATGTTTCTTGCTCAGCGACAGTCTGTGATGCCTTAGGTAACATCTTTATTGCCGATATTGATGACCTCATTATCTTAGAAATAGACGGAATCAAACCCGCAGAAATATTGCCAGAAGCTAGCTATGAACCGACTAATTCAGCTAGAGACAACTTTGCCAGCCAAACATCTACCGATTTTGAGTCAGACTTGACAGCAGAAGCCGACGAAGAGTGGGAAGATGACCCTGATTTTGCTCCCCTTGCCGATGGGCAGGTAGTTGAAGACAGTAGAGACAGCTTGGATGCTCCCGATCGCGATGATAATGACGATGAAGGTGATTGGATTTAGCTCGATGCAATAAATTCACCCGAGTAAGTCCGCAGCGTATTGTCAGTGTAAAATTTTCCGGATACCTATATCCTCTGAAAGTCCACTGAACAAATAAACTAGAATCTTACAAAATTAACTAAAACGACGATAACGATCGCCAAAGCCAAGAATAGCACTAAGCGTAACAAAACTTATTGTGCTCGAAAATACATTATTGGTTCTCACGGAGCTCGATTGAAACTAGGAGCTAGATAGAACATGGGGATAGAGAATTGGAGCGGGAAACCAGCGCTACTAAAGCTTAAGCCATAAGAGCATACAGATTGAGATCGGCTAAATTTGCTGGGATTTAGACTTTGAGCCAGGGTTTTCTCGAACTTGGCGATTTTGCCTCGCGGGGCATTATGGGCTTCAGTTACAGATAACGGTGCTAGTATGATTGCTGAGAATCACAAGACTAATGATTAAGTTTGTATTCAGTATCAAATCTACGGTTTATCCGTGAAGTATTGAGAGAATTCTTTTTCTGCGCGATCGTGTCTCACAAAACATAATATGCATTGAACAGACAATTTACACAACTATGTCAATTTACATCGGGAATCTATCTTACGAAGTTAACCAGGAAGATCTGAAAGAAGTTTTTGCTGAATATGGAACCGTTAAAAGAGTTCATATTCCCACAGATCGAGAAACAGGTCGTGTACGTGGGTTCGCTTTCGTCGAGATGGAATCTGAAACTAACGAAGATAAAGCAATTGAAGCTCTAGATGGTGCAGAATGGATGGGTCGCCAACTCAGAGTTAATAAAGCAAAACCTCGCGAGAACTCTGGTTCCTTTGCTGGTAGTAGAGGCGGTCGCTTCTAAAAGCTCCGGCAACTAAACATAATAGGCGCTGCTTGAGAGTCGGCTAGGAAATCTAGATCGGCTTTTGCCAGCGCTTTTTCAGTTTTTACTCTCACAGCAATAACTTAAAACAACAAGATAAACAGGAGGCATTAAGGATATATTCTGATGCCGTAAAACAATTCGAGCAGTATAGTTGGGGCGAGTTACGATTTGGAGGAAGAAAGGCTTTGCCAGAATCAATAGCAGTTTTGGATTCTAAAAAATTAGTTATTGACCACTCAAAACTGTCCTAATCTGCGTAGCGGCATCCTTTAGGACTGCTTTAACTGTTGCAGAATATGTTGTTAATTTACCTTACATTTTAGATTCTAGTATTGATGAATTTTCGTTATAACTGGCTGATTTGCACTATTTTCCTCATTATCGCTGTGGCTACATCCCTCGGTTTTGCCGCTTATGTTGCGATCGCTCTCTTGCTGATTTGCTGGGGAACAATTTTATTGCCAGCAATAACTAAACTGACGATAAATTATGGGCGTAACCGACAAAAGTCAAGCATTGAGCAGGGTCTAGTTTTAGCCAGCTTAATTTTATTTTGTACCTTAGTACCCCAGGTAGATACCAATAGGGCTATCTTTACCAATCCCGTTGAAAGCTTAATTGCAAGCTCAGGCAATAACCGGTATCCTAGCTGAGTTTTGCATAAGCGCCCCGAGAAAAGCTATACTCCAATCGGATTTATTCAGTAATTAACCTCGAACAAGCATGGTAGCGGTAGCAATCTTAGCAGCAGGACGTGGCACTCGCATGAAGTCCGATTTGCCCAAAGTATTACATACAATCGCCGGGCGATCGCTAGTGGAAAGAGTACTCGATAGTTGTAGTCTACTCGACCTCGAACGGCAGATTATTATCGTGGGTTATGAAGGAGAGCGAGTCAAGCAAGCCTTGAGCCATCGCCAGCAGGTAGAATTTGTCGAGCAGACTCAACAGTTGGGTACCGGGCATGCAGTCCAGCAGGTAATGTCGGCGTTGACAGACTATCAGGGTGACTTACTGGTCTTAAACGGCGATGCACCCCTACTCCGTCCCGAAACTCTGCAAAAGCTGGTGCACACTCATCAAAGTAACCAGAATGCGGCAACCTTGTTAACGGCTAATTTACCCAATCCTCAGGGATATGGAAGAGTTTTTTGTAACGGTGATAATTTAGTCAGCCACATTATCGAAGACCGAGACTGCAATATTGCTCAAAAGCAAAACCGCCGGGTTAATGCGGGAATCTACTGCTTTAACTGGCCTAAATTAGCCGCAGCGCTACCAAAACTGTCTACCGACAACGATCAGCAAGAATATTACCTCACAGAAGTTGTCGATTATCTTAGTCCCGTAATGGCATATGATGCCGAAGATTATCGCGAAACTAACGGCATTAACGATCGCCAACAGCTATCAACTGCCTATGATATTTTGCAAGCCAGAATTAAAGAAGGCTGGATGAAGGCAGGGGTGACCATGATTGATCCCAGCAGCATTACTATTGATGAAAATGTCCAGCTCGAACCAGACGTAATTTTAGAGCCGCAAACTCACCTGCGGGGTCAAACAAAAATAGCGGCGGGGAGTCGGATTGGCCCCGGTAGCATGATTGAAAATAGTAATATTGGTTCTAATGTCACGGTGCAATACTCAGTAATTAGCGATGCCGAGGTTGCTGCGGGTACGAGAATCGGCCCTTATGCTCATTTACGGGGTGGAGTTAAGCTGGGGGAAAGCTGTCGCGTCGGCAATTTTGTCGAAATTAAAAAGACGACCATCGGCGACAACACGAATATGGCTCACCTATCTTATTTAGGCGATGCTACTTTGGGCGATCGCGTTAACATTGGTGCGGGAACCATTACCGCTAACTATGACGGTAAGCAAAAGCATCCCACCATCATCAAGCAGGGCACTAAGACTGGTTCTAATAGCGTTCTCGTGGCACCCATTACCCTGGGAGAAAACGTTACGGTAGCTGCCGGTTCTACTGTGACTCAGGATGTTGCTGATAATGCTCTTGTGGTAGCGCGATCGCGCCAAAAAGAAATCCCCGACTGGCACGAGCGGGGATAGATTAACAATACGGAGAATATCGATATGACCTGTGGGGGAAAGAGAAAACTAGCTTATCTCATGTAATCTATATTTTCAGCTTACTACCTGTCCCTTTTCTGATCCCGAACTCACGTTATTTACTACTTAAATAAATCTGGTTTACGTTCGGAATTGCCCGAGGGGGAGGAGGGAGCAACAGAATTGCCTCTGAGATTTTCTCCAGTTCCTCCATCTGCTGGGTCTAAAAATGGCTTGAGGTTGATGCTTTCTGGAGAAGACTTTCGCGATAAACTGCTGCTATTGCCACCCAGGACATTACCAATTTCGCCCAAAATATCCCGATTTCCTGCTTGGCTATCGCCAAAGGTATATACACCCTGAGTCGAACCGCCGTCGTCGGCAACCAGCAAGTTGTCAAAAATCAGATCGCGAGTTAACTGAGGATCTTGTCCGGGAGGAACGGTTAAAACAATGCGACAGTCAGTAGGATCTAGCTGGGTAGTTACGCAAATCGTGTCATAACCATTTTCAGAGCCAGTAGTAAGCTCTAGCAGACCATCCTGGCGATATTGTTCAAAACGAGAAACGATCGCATCACAGCGTCTTTGAGGAGTCCAACCACCCCCTAGCTCAGTAGGAATTGCCCAGGCATAGCCTCGATCTGGCTGGCTCTCTGGATAGTACATCACCGTATATTCGCCATCAATTAATTCGCAATTAAATCGAGTATCACTATTTTGAGCGGTACGAGAAGGCGAGGAGGCACCGGGCTCATGAATAATCACTTCTGGAGGATTGTCTCTTTGGGATAAAACCCGTCTTAACTGCTGGATATTGCTAGAGTGAAAATCTTTAAGTTCGAGGGCGCTAACGCTAGCGGGGAGGCTGAAGAGTGCCATGGCACCAGGAATAGTAGCGAAAGAGACGCAAGCTTTAAAGCCTTGTCCCCAAGATTGCGGAAAATGCTGATTTAAATTCATAGATATTAGCGTTCTGCTTGCCAATGTAGTTAAAGGTTTGAATAATAATGAGAGTTGCTGAGTTTAATATTTGCCTCATCTTTAATTGCTGCTTCAATAGTTTTGACGCTGGGGAAATACAAATGTTTCTGAGAAACCCCATTTAAATATTTTAAAAGAGGCAATCTAGTTAAAGATTTACCTCCCATTCAATTGATCGTGTTAGTTAATCAGACTAAGCAGTCAGACATTACATCATGCCCATACCGCCCATTCCCGGCATACCACCCATGCCGCCCATTCCCGGCATACCACCGGGCATACCTGCGGGTGCAGCGGGTTCTGGTTCTGGTTTTTCAACTACTAAAGCTTCGGTGGTTAAAACCATTCCCGCAATGGAAGAAGCATTTTGTACCGCCGAACGTACAACCTTAGCAGGATCGACAATGCCACCGGCAATCATATCGCCAAACTCACCGGTAAGAGCGTTGTAGCCAATATTAAAATCGGTATCTTTGACCTTTTCAACTACCACCGAGCCTTCTACCCCGGCATTATTGGCTAGCTGACACAAAGGTGCTTCTAGTGCTTTGGCAAAGATATCTGCGGCTACCTGTTCTTCCGCATCTTCTAAACTACTTCTAAACTCAGCTAATTTTTTGGCCAAGTGAATTAGAGTCGTACCTCCACCAGGAACAATTCCCTCATCGACAGCAGCTTTCGTGGCATTAAGAGCGTCTTCAATACGCAACTTACGGTCTTTAAGCTCGGTTTCAGTTGCAGCACCAACTTTAATGACAGCTACACCACCGGCTAATTTAGCAATGCGTTCCTGTAGCTTTTCTTTATCATATTCCGAATCAGTTTCCGCTAGCTGTTTGCGTAGCTGCTCGACTCTTTTCTGGATATCATCGGTGTTGCCCGAACCAGAAACGATGGTGGTATTTTCTTTATCGATCGCAATTTTGTCCGCAGTACCGAGCATCTCAGTATCGACATTATCGAGACTCAACCCAACTTCTTCTGAAATTACCTGACCGCCGGTTAATACGGCAATATCCTGGAGCATTTGCTTACGGCGATCGCCAAAACCAGGAGCTTTAATCGCGGCGACGTTGAGCACTCCACGAGCTTTGTTGACCACCAAAGTTGCTAGAGCCTCTCCTTCTAAGTCTTCGGCAATAATTAGTAAAGGCTTGCCATCGCGAGCTACTTTTTCTAGTACGGGTACCAAATCGGCAATAGCACTAATTTTTTTGTCGGTAATGAGAATTACGGCATTCTCAAATTCTACGACCTGACGCTCTTGATCGGTAACAAAATAGGGTGAAATATAGCCGCGATCAATCTGCATCCCTTCAACGACATCAAGCTCGGTAGCTAAAGATTTTGACTCTTCAACGGTAATTACGCCATCTTTAGTCACTTTGTCCATCGCCTGGGCAATCATACTGCCAACCTCTTCATCATTACCCGAAGAAACGGTGGCTACCTGGGCGATCGCTTCTCCCTGCACGGGTTTGGCAACGGTAGCTATTTCTTGAACTAAAAAGGCAGTTGCTTTGTCTAAACCTTTTTTGAGGGCGACAGGGTTGGCTCCCGCAGCTACGTTCTTTAAACCCTCTTTGATCAGTGCTTGCGCTACCACAGTAGCGGTAGTCGTACCATCACCAGCATTATCTTTGGTTTTGGACGCTACTTCGCGAATTAATCTCGCACCAGTATTCTCTAAAGGATCTTCTAAATCAATTTCTTTGGCGACGGTAATACCATCATTGACAATCTGAGGCGCACCAAACTGCTTTTCTAACAGCACATTACGACCTTTTGGCCCTAGAGTTATTTTGACTGCATTTGCCAGGGAATTTACTCCCTTTTCTAATGCTCGTCTTGACTCTTCATTAAACGAAACAATCTTCGCCATAGGATTATACTTTTCCGTTTCGCTACATTTTCCATTTGCAAATTTAGCACTCTTCAGTCGTGAGTGCTAAAAAACATTATCTAAATTATTAAATTGATTAGTCTGGTAGGGATTACCGAATTAAACCAAAAAATATTTTAGGAAACTATGGCGAAATGTAGCTTGCTTCAACTAGTTCGATAAATTCAATTAAGGACGAGCAGACTCACGCCGACCACAAAAAAGATGATGCTAAGAAAAATGACAAAGTAGCGTACTGAGTTAATTTGACCCTCTAGTTTCTTAATTGACTGCTTGCTACCGGCAAATAGAGTATTGATATACCGCTGCTGTTCTAGGTTACGGTTATCAATCTGCATCTCGATTTTGTCCATATCGGGTGCAGAACTATTGAGTTGGGCACTTGCGGCTTCAATTCCTGTCTGGAGCTGTTTGCTGACCTGAGATTGAAAGTTTCCTAATCCCTGACGAAAATCTTGTTTGAGATTGAGAATCTGAAGTTCTAGCTCCTGATACATTTCTCGGCGCTCGGCATCATTTTGAGTGACAATTTTTTGTTCGAGGTCTACCAGCGATCGCGCATAACTACTTTGGAGATCGATTAATTTCTCGGCTGCCTGCTCTTTTTCCTGGATTAAATGAGACAGCAATTTCTCAAACAGTCCTGGCCCCAATTGGAAATAGCCTCTCTGGACGGCGCGAATTGTATCGCTGATTTCTTGAGCAGAAGTGTTTTTTAACAAATAGCCTCTTGCTCCGGCTTCGACCGCCGCATTAATATTGTCTTCGTCATCATGGCTACTCAGAATAATCGCTTTAGTTTCGGGAAAACGCTCCCCCAAGATTTTAGTTAAGGTTAAACCGTTCATCTCCGGCATTTCTAAATCGACAATTGTGATGTCTACCTGACTTTGTTCTAAATAGGCGATCGCTGACTTGCCGCTAGTAGCCTTGCCTACTACTTCAAAATCTGTTTCTGCCTCCAGAATTGCCTGTAAGGCTTGTCTTGTGAAGTTTTGGTCGTCCACTACTAGTATTTTAATCACGAATATTTCCCCACCTTAAACAACTGTAAATATTAATAAATAGAAATATATATATTGGAGTTATGAACCAAGCTATTAATGCAATAGATTGATTGTTTGGTTGCCTGAAAACGCTACCTCAAAATAATCGTGGCAGCAGAGGGTAATATCCTGAATTTGCCCAGTCATCGATCTCGATCATGTGAGGAAGTTAAAGGTTGTCAAGCTACAAGTGCTAGCGATGAATTACAACTTAACTGTAAAAGGTTTTGCAATTTCCGTCGAGTCGATAGTACAAACTAAAAACTCCCAGCAAAACAGTTGAAATCAAGA
Source organism: Cyanobacteria bacterium J06623_7 (assembly GCA_038524555.1). Taxonomy (GTDB): domain Bacteria; phylum Cyanobacteriota; class Cyanobacteriia; order Cyanobacteriales; family Xenococcaceae; genus Waterburya. The sequence continues at coordinate 9,333 of JBCBIN010000064.1, forward strand.
TTACTTAGTGGGGCGTGTCATCATTACTTTAGATCTATGGAACGATAAATCACCCGATTACGACCCCTGAGCTTGGCATCATATAATGCGCTATCTGCGGCGGCAATTAAGTTATGGGGAGATGTCCTCGTATCGGGGATGATGCTCGATACTCCAATACTAAGAGTAATATATTGATCGATCTTAGAAGAAGCATGCTCCATTTTTAGCTGTTGAATCTGCTCATGAATTTCATCGGCTACTCTAATTGCACCCTGCCCTTCTGTATGGGGTAAGATAACGGCAAATTCTTCTCCGCCATAGCGAAATGCTATGTCCGCCGGTCTTTTCACCGCTTTCTCAATGCCTCTAGCTACTTCATATAGACAGCTATCTCCGGCTGGGTGCCCATAAGTGTCGTTATAATCTTTAAAATAGTCTACGTCACAGAGTAGTAACGAAAGATATTCTCGTTCGCGGGCGCAGCGTGACCATTCTTGAGTAATATATTCATCAAACCGACGACGATTGGCAATTTGGGTCAGGCTATCGATATTTGCCTGATAGGCTAAACGAAGATTGGCTTTTTTGAGGGTGGTCTCAATCTGTTTACGATCGCTAATATCGCGAAAAGTCATCGCAAAACCGTCTCCTAGTTTCACCGCAACGATATGAAACCAAGTTTTGAGCGAGGCAGAGCTGTAGTAGTATTCCTGTTCTAGTACGGTACAGGTTTCTACTACCTGAACAAATAACTCAAATAGACCATCAAATAAATGTCCCGGGGTATCTTCAACAAACAGACGTTTCCCCTGGAGAGTATCAATTGTTCCGCCAACGGTCATCGCCGCTACGGGATTGGCAATTAACCAGCGAAAATCAGTAATTTTTCCCTGGCGATCGCGAATTGCTTCAAATGCAGCCACGCCATCTAAAGAAGTATCGAGAACTCCTGAAAGTAGGGCCCGGGACTTATTCAACTCTCGCTCGGCAATTTTACGTTCGGCAATCTGTTCGGTCAGAACCTGCTGAAATTTATGCTGCTGTTGAATGCTCGATAGTTGAGCCTTAACTCGAAAAACTACTTCCTCGACAAAAAACGGCTTGGTAATGTAATCAACACCACCGACTTTAAAGGCTTCAATCTTGTCAAATTCGGAATCTAGACCGCTGAGAAAAATAATCGGAATGTGCTTAGTATGCTCGGAAGATTTCAAACTACGACAAACTTCATAGCCGTCCATCTGAGGAATCATAATATCAAGCAAAATTAGATCGGGAGACTCTTGGTGGACAAGAGATAAAGCCATTGGCCCATCTGTAGCTGAGCTGACATCATAGCCTTTCTCGCTCAATAAAGACGACAGCAGCCTAACATTCTCTGGTAGGTCATCGACGATCAGTATTCGTTCCTGTAATTTTTCGCTATACTTCTTCATCCAGCAATATTTAGGTAGTAAGCAAAGAGCGGATTATACTGCCAATCGTTGCCTAAACTTGAATACTTTTAACGCTACAGATTCAATTGAAATCAGACCAAACTTAAATCAACGTCAATAAATAGCTATCTAGTTTATCAAACAGATAAGTTACTATCAGTACAGTGAGCTAGTCTGCCTCAGGCATAACTCCAATTCAAAATTTTTAGGGCAATCAAGCTATAAATTATTGGGTCATAACTTCAGCGATCAAACACAATTTACTTAGATAGCAATCAACGATATATCCGTTATATCATCTATTTTAAGAGACGCAAATGATCGATAACTTAGGCTAATCTATTTGGTTTTAAGCAGTGTTGTGATTGCGTATATTTACTGATATATAGCTATTTTATAAACATATTTTTGGCAAAATTACCGATAGTTTTATTGGTATTTCTGGCTTACAAAACATAAAAATATAGAGTTGAATCAAGAGAAGCCATAGATCGACTTTAAGCAAATTAGTTCCTGTGGTCTATTTATTTATTTGCAAAATGCTGTAATTTCTCGAACTAGCTGCTTATTTTGTTCTGGAGTTCCTACCGTAATACGTAGCTTGTCGTCTAATCCTGGAGAGTTAAAATAGCGCACTAAAATTCCTCGTGCTTTTAAGGATTGGTAGATTGATGCTGCCTTTCTCTCTGGTGGCGTAACCAGTAAAAAATTGCCCTGAGAATTTCGTACCTCAAAACCAATGCGTCTCAAATCTGCGGCTAGGCGATGGCGCGATCGCTTTACTTTAGTGGCACAGTCATTTTTATAAGGCTGATCTTGGATGGCGGCGGTACCCACCAAAATAGCTAGGGCATCGACATTGTAACTATCTTTGACTTTCGCTAAACCTGAGATTAACCTGGGGTTGGCAATGCCAAAACCGAGACGTAGACCCGCGAGGGCATAACCCTTTGACATAGTGCGCAGAATAATCACGTTATCAAACTCTTGTACTAAAACTAAAGCTGAATCATCGGCAAAATCGACATAAGCCTCGTCGATCGCCAGAATGCCCGATAACTGACTGGCGAGGGTTCTCAAGTTATCCAGAGGGACAATATGACCTGAAGGGCTGTTAGGGGTGGCAATTAAAGTTACCGCACCATTGGCAGCGACTAATTTCTTGATCGGCAGCGCATAATCATCAGGATAGGGAATTTCGACTATTTCTGCCGCCTGTAAGGATGCCAGAGTTCGATATAGGACATAAGAAGGTATAGGATAGACAACTTGGCGTTCTCGACCTTCTGCACAGGCACGAATCAAAATATTGAGCATGTCGTCGCTACCATTAGTTACGATAATCCAGTCTTCCGGTACTTTTAAAGCTTTGCTGACAGCACGACAAAAATTCCGGGCGTAAGGATCGGGATAACGACGCAACCATTCGCTATCTAAATTGCTTAATACTTCTAGAGCTTGGGGGGATGGTGGATAGGGATTTTCATTGGTGTTGAGCTTAATAACCGGCGTACCTGGTGGGGGTTGTTCTCCGGGAGTATAGCCTTGCATTGAGGCGATCACCGGACGGAGATAGTTCATGAATTTATTGCTTGATTAATCTGCGTGACTGAGCTGTATTAAAGCTTGAAAATATTGACGACAACCTAACAGCGAAAAATAATTTTCGAGATGCGCGGAATATCGTCTAGCTGTCCGACGATACGTCTGACTGGCTGGGGGGCAATTCTAACTAGAGTAGGGGTAGTTATAATATGGTGGACGGCTGCTTGTTCCGGGTTTTTGACAATATCTATGACCTTTAAAGTGTATGGACTAGTCAATCCTGTTTCTAGCAACTGATGAAGATTATTTAA
>JBCBIN010000065.1:0-12372 GCA_038524555.1 Cyanobacteria bacterium J06623_7
AATTTTGTCCGAACTGTTGTAAAAAGTAAGAAGAAAACAGCGGTCAAAATTTAATTGTTAACGAAACAATCGGGTATGGAGACTCAAAAAAATCAATTATCGACTACTTAAAACTGCTCTAATTGCTCTAACTGCTCTAACTGCTCTAACTGTTGTTTTTACTTGCCTGTAAAAATGCCATGTTTGTCCCCACCAAAGCAGAAATTTGTTGCGGCTGTACCCGACGGTAAGATTGTTTCCCAGGCATAACAATGCAGGGAGCTTGTTTACACTGTTTCATACAGCCAGTCATTTTAATCTCAACTTCGCCACCCATACCTCTTGCAGCTATTACATTGCATAACTGCTTACTGATCGCTTTGCTACCTTTTTTATAGCAGCTAGAACCCTGACAGACGAGTATTTTTTTAGTCTTATGACTCCGCTTAACGGCGGTGCTGACAAAAGCGGGAGCGGCTAACACCTCAAGATAGTAAGCCTTATATTCAACTTCTCCCTGGTGAAGCTTATATTTCCGCATACCAGCAACTCTAATCTGACAGCCTGGCTGTAGATTGTGCCCTATGGTTTTAGTTTGTGCTTTGGCTACGGCGATCGCATAATCTTCTTCTGGAGTGGACAAAGAAAGATACTTAACCCGCCCTTTAGAATCGCTGACCACATCTTCTAGCTTGCCAACAAGATTAAATTCCGAAACCAGAGGCTGTATTGCAACCATAAAATAAACCTAGCCTAAACTTATTTTATTCTAATTGATTTTTATTATCAATAAATTTGTTTTTTGGCGATCGCCATGCAATTCGGCTATCCGACTGAAGATGATTACGATAAAGCCTCAACTGTTAATGCTCTAAAACAAGAGATTCTAATTAACAACGGTGTTGAATTTATTATTTTTTCCGTCAGTAATGAAAACGACAGGAAATAATAGTCAGATACTTGTTGTCTACGGCATAAACAAGACGGTTAGTATCATCAATACGGCGTGACCAAAACCCTGATAAGTTTTCTTTCAAAGGTTCAGGTTTGCCAATTCCAGTGAATGGAGTACTTTTAGCGGCTTTAATCAGCTTATTAATCCTTTTGAGAGTTTTTTTATCCTGCGTTTGCCAATAAATATAGCTATCCCAAGCCTCATTCGTCCAAGCTAATTGACGACTACTCATCTAATAAATCTTTTTCTACTACCTGTCCCTGTTTGTATTGAGCGATCGATCGCTCTAGATGAGCAGCATTAGCAGGAGATTTTAGCAGGTGAACGGTTTCCAGCAGGCTGTTAAAATAATCTAGGGACATAACAACTGCATCATCAGCATCTCGCCGAGTAATGACTGTATAGTCGGCATCGTTAACTACTCGATCCAAAACATTCTTTAGCTTGTTTCTTGCTTCAGTGAAGGTTATTACTTTCATCATCCAAACCTGTCTTGTTACTTGTACAAGTATATAGAATTTCTGGCTATTCTGTGGCGACGGTGGGAAAATTCGGGAGAGAATGCACTGTAAATAATACTGATAAGCTAATGTAAATTAAACCTAAAGTTATCAGCTTATCGGACGTAATCTATAAAAATGAGTATTAATTATTCGATAAGCCTCCTCATTAGAAAAGGCTTACTGAGTCGATCACCACTTATCTCGTCCAGAGTAAAACCAGACTGACAATAACAATAGCTAGAGTAATGAATCCGGCGATCGCTGCATTGGCTTTATCTTTATCGCTGACAGTATTATCTTGAGATTTGGATTTCAGCGCGTGCCAAATATGACCCCCCAGAAAAGTAGCGCAAAGAGTAGACTGTACTCCCGTAAACTGACCTAAATTGGTGCCGTATAGCTCAGCGGGAAAAGCCAGATCGTTGAAAGCCACGAAGTAACCCGAGGTAAATGCCATGAGCGCCACCCCAGCTAAACTATAGGAAAGTATGGCATGCCCGTTATAGGTTAAGCGCGTTCTGGCCCAGCCGAAAGGCTCTTTGACAATATGCCACGCACCCCCAGCAATACAGGCTACGCCAACCCAAACATGTCCGCCGACTAAATTTTCTAAGTTGTCTACTGCCGCCATGCCCAGAGGATTCCAAATACCATTGTGTAGACCAAAAAGATAGCCAAAAATAGTAACGGGATTGAGGGTAGCTTCAGTAACTAGGCGTACATTCTCGACGGTTGCATCGTAGATTCCCCCCCAAAACATGGCTTTGCCCACAAATAAAAGGGCGGCTGCACCCAGAAAGATTAAGTGATGACCCAAAATGAAGCCTAGCTGTTGGGGATTATCCCATTCATAATGAAATTTTGCCGCGCGTCCCGATGCTGATTTGAGATTTGTGGCACCGCGAAAGACGTGAAATAGTCCTCCCGCTCCCAATACCGCCGAAGCAACCAGATGCAGAATGCCAATCACAAAATAGGGATAGAGACTGATAACTTCGCCCCCAGCTCCAACCCCCCAGCCCAAGCGAGCTAGATTTGGAAGCAGTAATAGTCCCTGTTCGTTAAGGGGAAGGTTATAGGTAAAGCGATCTATTTCTAATAGAGTAGTCGAACCCGCCCAAAACATTATTAGTCCGGCATGGGCAATATGCGCCCCTAATAGTTGACCCGATAAATTAATCAGACGCGCATTACCCGATAGCCAACTATAGTCTTTGTTTGAAACATTTGTAGCTGTCATAAGTCTTTAATTTATATCTAAATAACAAGAAAAGCCCAATGCAACCTAACATTTGCACTAAGCTATAAAATGAGAACACGATTAAAACAATGCAGTTGAATTTGTCCCTAATCAGCCGTTTACTCTGTAGCTGGTTTTGATGATGCGGATAGTTTGCCGACTACGCTTCACCTGATTGGGGATTTCCTGCATTATCTAGAGCTGTAATTACTCGCTTAAAGTCAAAGCCAATCCCTCTAAGGGCATGCCAAAGATGACCTTGAAGGAAGAAAAATGCCAGGAAGAAGTGAGCATTAGCCAGCCAACAGCGGGCAGTATGAGTACCGGGAGGCAAGGCAACGGTATCGACAAAATAAGGTACAACACCGAGCTTGACGCTCAAAGGCGCACCGTAAAATTCTGGTGGGTAGGCTAAGGTATTTACCGCGCAGTAGTAGGCAGCAACGAAACCACAGAGAGCAATACCACCGAGGGAATAGGACAAAATTGCTTCTCCCGAAAAGATGAGCTGCTTTTTCGCCCAGCCTAACGGTGGAGTAATGATATGCCAAATCCCACCACCAATGAGCAAGAAGCCAACAAATACATGTCCACCAACTAAATCTTCTAGGTTATCAACCTGAGCAAAATGGGTTTGATAGCCAAAGATAGTTGCGGGATTCAAAGTTGGATCGGTGACAACCTTTACATCTTCAATATTTACATCGTACAGTCCACCGAAAAACATCGCTTTAGCCACTAATGCCAAGGCACCTATGCCAAGAAATAGCAGGTGGTGACCGAGGATAATTCCTAGTTGCTTGGTGTCTGTCCATTCAAAATGAAAGTTGCTTGCTTTGCCACTCGCATCTTTTAAATCGGCAGGGGCTTTGAAGGTATGAAACAGTGCTCCCGCACCCAACACGGCGGAAGAAATTAAGTGCACTGCACCCACCACAAACATCGGATAGGTATCGACAACTCCTCCCTCTGATACACCCAAACCCAAAGTAGCTAGGTGTGGAATAAGAATCAATCCCTGATCGCCCATGGGGAGGGTTGGATCGAACTTTGATAGTTCAAAAAAAGTAAATGCTCCTGCCCAAAAGACAATTAATGCAGCCTGAGCCACATGAGCCGCAATAAATAAGCCAGATAGATTGGCAAAACGCGCATTACCCGCCCACCAATCGTACTTAACTTGGGGTTTATCGTATGTCTGCAAAACGAAACCTCTTAAATAATTTTGTAAACCTTGTTACTAATTATTATTCTCAATAAGCCGGCAACAACTCAATTTTGCATTATTGCTATTCTATTGCAAGTAGCTCCAACAAAACTTTACACAAATATAGGTCGCCAACTAAATGAGATTGCTTAACTAGAAACTCTATTTTTTTTTGACTGTTATCTCCACAAGCTCTATATTCTCTAAGGTAGGAGCTAGAGCATCTGGTATAGCGAATTACTTGCTCATGCTGTTTTTTCTGCTACAAAAGAAAATATTTGTCAATAATCTTACTTTGGATGTATTGTGGATTGGAAGCTTATTGATAAATAAAAGCAATAATTACTAGGGAGGTTTTAATTGTGACCGCCGTAATGGAAAGATCCCCAAAGATAAATACCCAAACTAAGATTCCTTGGTGGAGGGGAAACGCCCGTCTAACCGATTTATCGGGCAGGTTGTTGGGGGCTCACGTAGCTCAAGCGTCTTTGATTGTTTTCTGGGCTGGAGCGATGACTCTGTTTGAGTTATCGAACTATAACTACAGCTTACCGATGGCCGAACAGGGTTTAATCATACTACCCCACTTGGCTACCTTAGGTTTTGGAGTAGGAGATGGTGGACAAATAGTAGATACATATCCCTACTTTGTCATTGGTGTAATGCATCTAATTTCTTCCACCGTGTTGGGTGCGGGTGGTATTTATCATTCTTTAATCGCCCCTCCGGTACTGGAACAGAATGATACTTTCTCTGGTTTCTTTGGCTATGACTGGCAAGATTCCAACAAAATGACCAGCATTATTGGCATCCATCTGGTTCTGCTGGGAGTCGGAGCATTTTTGCTCGTATTCAAAGCCATGTTTTGGGGGGGGATTTTCGACTCAGCCTTGGGAGAGGTAAGAGTGGTGACCGACCCGACTATCAATCCCCTGGTTATTTTCGGTTACCTGTTCGGTGCCTTCGGTAAAGCGGGAATGGCAGCAGTGGACAACCTCGAAGATATCATTGGCGGTCACTTATGGATCGGTTCGATTTGTATCCTAGGGGGTTTTTGGCACATTGCAACAAAACCTTTTGCCTGGGCACAGCGATCGCTGGTTTATTCTGGAGAAGCATACCTGTCTTACAGTCTAGGGGCAATTTCCTACATGGGATTTTTAGCGGCCTATTTCTGTCACGTCAATACTGCCGCGTATCCTGAAGCGTTTTATGGTGCTGTCGGTGTTATTAGAGATAATGGAGTTGTTTCGGCTAGGGGCTGGCTCGTTACCTTCCACGTAGCCTTCGCAATCTTATTTCTGCTCGGTCATATTTGGCATGCTAGTCGCGCGCGCAACAAGGCAGCAGGATTTGATTTTCAGGCTTCCAGTCCCTCTCTTGTGGTTACAGAACAGCCTTTTGTGGGGAACCTAGCCACTCCTCTTAATTCCTCAGAATTTAGCCAATGGCTGCTGGGCAATATTCCTTTTTATCGTCCCAATCTCTCTCCTCTATGGCGTGGATTAGAAATCGGCATGGCCCATGGCTACCTATTATTTGGTCCCTTTGCACTTTTAGGACCCCAGCGCAATACGGAGCAGGGAAATCTCTACGGCTTTCTGAGTGCAGGAGGATTGGTGCTAATTTTGACTGTCTGTTTGGCGATCTATGGTGCGGCCTCATTTAATCAGGAATGGCGCTCTGATTTTCCCACTTACTCTACTGCTAACCCCGATGTCCCCGATAAATTAAAAACCACCAGAGGCTGGAATCAATTTGCGATCGCCTTTTTGGTTGGCGGTTTGGGAGGTGCTTTTTTTGCCTTCCAAGTTTATGAGCATTGGTCTGTAGTTCAAGCTATTTTCAGCGGTACGATCTAATTTTTTTAGATTTTATTGCAATTAATTGGCAATAGACTGTATGATACTCAAGAGGATTATTTCTCACGCCTAATTGGGGATTGGGCAGCGATTAAGGTCTGATCCCTGATTTTTATCTTTCTGAGCAAAGTTTTTTCCACCAAGACTAATTGCCTAATGCTAGACAGCATGGCATTCAGCGTCTTCAGTTATTGATATTAACTTTCAATAGATTGCGAGAATTATCTCAAACTAACTACATCAAACACAAGCATTAATTAAATTAACAGCAAGAAACAATCATGGCTAAAATTGGTTTATTTTACGGTTCGACTACAGGTAAAACAGAGGCAGCGGCAGAAGCGATACAGGAAGCCCTGGGCGGTTCTGGCGTCGTAAACCTCCACGAAATAGCCGACGTTACAGACAGCGATTTCGCAGATTACGATCGCATTATTATTGCCTGTCCGACTTGGGATATTGGTGGATTACAGGCAGACTGGGAAGGTTTTTACGAAGACAACCTGGACGAGATTGATTTTAGTGGCAAGAAAGTTGCCTATTTTGGTACTGGCGATCAGGTAGGCTATGCCGATAATTTTCAAGACGCCATGGGAATTTTAGAAGAAAAAATTTCTGGCTTGGGTGGCGAAACAGTGGGGCACTGGTCTACCGATGGCTACGAACATGAAAGTTCTAAAGCAGATAAAGGCGGTAAGTTTGTCGGTTTAGCCTTAGATGAAGATAACCAATCAGAATTGACCGATGAGCGAATTCAAGCCTGGACGACACAATTAAAGTCAGAATTTGCTCTTTAGATAGCGATCGCCTCTTCTTGTTCTTAGCTCTAAACCAAAAAGTTTATTCGTTAGTTTCAACGATCTATATAGAGTGAAGCCGATGAATTAAGACTATAAGCTGAGAGCTGAGAGCCGAGAGCTATAAAAAAAGTTTGGAGTTTCTCCTCTCCAATGATGGGGAAAAGTACCTGGATTGATGAGCCAACATTGTATCTGCTGCTTTTCCCTTTTTTTTCTAAAACTACTAGGCACTTCATCTCATGGCATATCTAGTTTTACGTTTCGGTATTTGGACTGCAATCTTCACCTGTTTGTTTTGGCGTTTAATTGCGATCGTCCGTGTGGCAGTTAGGCATCTTCAGCGTCTACACCAAATACCCTGTAGCAAATGTGCCTACTTTACAGGAGACTACCGACTTAAATGTACGGTACAACCGATGCTAGCAATGTCGGAAGAGGCCATTGGCTGTCGAGATTTTCTCTATCGCCACGAGCCGTTAGAGCGTCATAGCCAGGGTAAAAATCCTTGTGGAGCCTGTATGACAGCAGAGCGCTGTGGTAAAGCCAAACATCAACAAAAGCATTTATTATCCAAGCCAAAATTTACCTATTTAAAATGAACACATTTCCCGCAGTCCCCCCCGTCTGGATTAATGCCAATCCCAGCTTCAAACATTTTGATGCGCGACTCGTCCGCTACATGTCCAACCGAATTCCCATTGCTTACTGGGAATATCATCAGGATCTAGATGAAGCGAGTTCTCTGGATGTAGCTTTGGTTTTACTCCACGATTATCTTAAAACTAAGTCCGAACCGGTCGATCTGATTGGTCACGCGACGGGGGGACTGTTGGGATTACTTTATGCTCGTAAATATCCTCATCGAGTCAAATCCTTAACCTTATTAGGAGTTGGTTCTGCCCCCTCAATCGACTGGCAGGCACACTACTATCAGATGCGTAAACTCTTGCCCTGTAGTCAAGATGTGATTCTCAGCCGCATGATCAAAATGATGTTTGGTTATCAGAGTCGGCGAAATGTCGCTAATTTAATTAAGATTCTCAAGCAAGATTTGGTTACTGCCCCTACGTCTCATTCCCTCTATCAAATAGATCGCATCAAGGCTGGCGGGGTATCGATGCCTCTAATGGTCTGCGGTAGCAAGCAGGACGGTATTGTCGATCGCTCTAGTTTGCAAGGATGGTCGAACTATTTGAAAGATGATGATCGGTTGTTGACCGTTCCTGAAGGTCATCATTTCTTCCACTACTTTTTCCCTGAGGATACGGGCAAAAAAATAATTAAGTTCTGGCAGCAGCTAAATCAGCCTTCGTCTCAAACTTCGGAAGTCAGTCTGGCATCTGAGATTTGTTATCACTATTTTTAATAGGCTGTCATGATCGCAATCGTTGCTGTAAATTTGCTTTGTCTGTAGCTCCAAAAATAAAACTGACACCAAACCCCTGGGAGGCATGGTTAGATTGGGGTATAAAAGAGGCGTAAGCCAAGCTCAGGTTGCTTTATGCCCAGAAACAGCGATTTTAATGACTCTAAGGCAGATCGCTTTGATGTTCCGGATGACGATTCCTGGTTGAATTTAGAAATCCGGCTACGGGCAGACCAACCAGAACTGCTGCTGGGGCTAGATGAATGGTTGCAACTCAATCTCATCAGTCAAAGACAGGTTAAACAGCTTGCCCGCCAGTACTTAAGCTGTGCTTTACCGTCCAGACCAATTTCTACAGCGCCGACAGTTGAGATCGCCCCACCCAGACCAGTCGCTTTAGCCACACCGATCGCTACCAATGCGTTTCAAACTCTAGTGCGTAGCTTTGTGGATGAACTGAGTATCCGCTGGCTGTTATTTCTAGGGATATTTCTGGTGGTGGTGTCTTCGGGAGTCTTAGCCGCCAGTCAGTGGCAAAACTTTCCTAACTTGGGTCAGTATTTAGTCCTGCTGATTTATACTCTGGGCTTTTGGGGGATTGCCTGGTGGACGGGTCAGCAAAAGGCCTTAAGATTGACTTCCCAAACTCTGATGGCGATCGCCACCTTATTGATGCCGATTAATTTTTGGGCGATTAGCTATTTGGGTTTACCCAAGAGTGCCTCAGAATTAACGCTCGTTGCTCTGGCGGCAGTTGGCCTAACGGGACTTAACTACCTAGCCGTTAGTAAGAGAAGTCGGTGGTTAAGCAATGCCTTAATTTTTAACTCCTCATTTGCCCTGCTCAGTTATGCTCATTTAGGTTGGCGGCTGGTTCCTTTCCCGGAGACCGCGATTTATGCCGGAATCATTGGTCTTTGTATCATTGAGAGGCTTGTTTGGCGACAGCAGCGCAGATATCCCGTGCTCGATCTATTCTATGTTTTTACCGCCTGGTCGTTACTAATCCTGCGGCAGCTAATTGGCAACACCAGTAATTGGACTAACTATAGTTTGGCGATCGCCCTGGCGGCTTGGCTAATTAGTTCGATTTATCTCACTCAACGGCAAAAGATTAAGCTAATTGCCCTCAAACATAAGTCCGCAGCAATTACTAATGCTTTTCTGGGTAAGATCGGCAAGACATTGGGCATCATGCTGTTTTTGACTGCCTGGTTAACTTCAATTCTGGCAGGAGTAATCGATAGCGCACTCTTTTTTACTCAGACCATTGGCATTAGCCTGTTGGCAATTCATCTGTTCTCTCAGCGCTTGCGGCTCTATTGGCAGAAAAAAGATCTAACCGCGATTTTTCTCATTGGCTTACAGGCAATCTACATCAGTAAAGAGCTAATTCCCTCTAGTTGGCGCGGTCGCGCGTTAGATTTAGCGGTGGAAGTATCAAAAACTGAGTATTTTCCCGAGTCGGTTTTTGGCATTACTCTATTTCCCTACGTAGTTCTCTTTGTCTTGGTTGCGACCTGGTTCTATCGCCAGCAAAAAAACTCTTTGGGGCGGTACACGGAAACTCTCACTTTCATGCTGGGTCTGGTTTTGAGCTACCTCAGCTTTGCCAATCCTACCTGGAAAGTTTTAAATCTGCTTTGCTCGACTCTGACCTTGAGTTATGTAGTAGCAATTCGGCGACCCCTTAGACGTAAATTAATTTACGTTACCCACCTGCTGGGGCTGATAACCATACTTAACGCTATCTCCTGGGGTTTTCCTGACTTAGAGAAAGCTATCTGGGGCTCAATTTTCTTAGTGATCGCCACTATTGAGTGGTTTATCTGTTTGGGAAGGGGTCGGGTTCGGCTCAATTCTCAACCTCTAACCAGACTGGTAACCGAAAGCTGTTGGTATTTTGGTCTAGGTCTGAGTACCGTGAGCTATAGCTATTTTTTGTCGTTGCAGCATGCCTGGGGTTTGATTTGGCTGGCGACACCAATAATGTTAACCGCGATCGCGCAATCTACTCGTCAAGTGACTAAACGCCGATGGGCAACGACTCTTAGCTGCTATACCTTAATTGCCGCGACCTTATTAGTCTTGAATCAACCCGCAATTAGACTAGCGGTACTGGCGCTCGCTACGGGTCTGATGTATTTCAACGTCTTTAATCTCCGTCGTACCTTTACTACTGTAGTTCATTTGGGCTTGGTGATCGCTGCCATCACAACTCTGGCGGAGCTAATTATCGGTCTTAATCCGGCTGATTATGGCTACTGGCTGGTAATCGGTTCAACAATGGTAGTTTTGCTCTATCGACTGCGCCTATTTTGCTTAAAAATCCTCGATGCGCCCAGATTTGGCTATATTTCACAACGGACTGCCTTTGGTATTTTGGGAGTCGGTCGAGAAGCCAGAAACTATAAATTGGTGGGCAAATATATCCGTGCTGCCGATTATTGGGCGATCGCTATCGCTGCTGGAGAATCAATCGTTTTTAGCCTTATTTACTTTCGTTTACCTGTGCTGGAAATCAATGGGCAGTTTCTGCTTTATTTAGTGGCGATCGCTATAGTGATGGGTGCAATCTACTGGCGCTACAGTTCTCAACCCAATAATTTAGTTTTATACGCTCTGGTAGGACTGGGAAGTATCTTTGCTACGGGCTGTGTGGGGCTTTTCTCTAACAGCAATTTGGCTTTTGCTAGCTGTAACTTGCTTCTGGGGTTGGCAACCCTGGCGATTATAATCCTATTCCGCTCAGATACGCCCTGGACTAGACTAAATTTTGCCGCGATACCTTTGGTTTATGCCGTAATCAGCATCTTCTGGCGGCTACCCTCTTTTAATGCTCATACGGGGCTCCTAACCTGCGGTGCGGCATTTATTGCCCTCAATACTAACTGCCCAAATCGACAGCTAGACCGCACGACTAAATATCTTGGCTTTGCTGGTATCTCTGCAGGAATCTACGAACTAGTTATCTATCAGATGCAGTCCCAGTCGGGAGGAAGCGGTGCCGATGCCCTAACTATCTTCGCTTTAATTGCTGCGGCGATCGCTTTCGGCTATCGTCTAGTGGCTTGGCGATCGAATTCTTCGGCAACTATCTGGCAGGTCGACCGTGCCAAACTAATTTTAATCGCTCATATCCACTGGGCATTTAGCAGTCTGCTAAAAATTGCGGCTGCCGGTATTGCGTTAGAAACAAACACGCCGCGCCTAACTATGGTTAGTATTGCCACTAGCTTTTGTTTGGGAGCATATGCCGTAATTCAGGGACGAGACGAAGCAGATCGCAACCAACGGGCTGACTGGTGGGTTTATGTCGGCTTGGTAGAAATTAGCGCGACTCTGGTTTATAGCCGTTTAATTATCAGTAAATTGAGCCTGTTCGACCCTTGGCGTCTAGTTTTCACCTGTGGAATCGCTCTACTTATTTATCAAATACCCTGGCACAATTTTGGCTGGCGCTCTACTCCTTGGCAGCGTACGGCTATAGTCATTCCGGTGTTGATGGCATTGGTTACCGCCGAAGATATTTCTTATTTTAGCCTGCTAGTCACCACAGCTTTCTATCTCCGTATTGCCTACGCTCAACAAAACGTTCGCTGGAGCTATATCAGTTTAGGACTGCTAAATTGGCTGGGAATTAGGCTAATCCTGCAGTATGATTCCGGGTCAATCTGGTTTGCCGCCGCAGTCAGTCTTTCTTTACTGTACATAGCTCAATTTGACCAAGATCTACAACATCGCTCTTTTTTTCGCCACTACCTAAGAATTCTCGGTAGCAGCATTCTCTGTCTGACGGCACTAATCGTTCATCCCGGTATTTTGCCTGGAGCGATCGCCTTTGGCTTCATTTTGACGGGCTTAGGCCTGAGGGTTAGAGCATTTCTCTTCGCAGGAACTATCACTCTCATCCTCACCGTTCTACATCAGCTACTGATTTTAGTTCTTACCTACTCTATTCTGAAGTGGGTAGTGGGATTATTGGCAGGTCTTGGTTCTATTGCCCTTGCCGCCGGATTTGAGCAGCAGCGCGAGCGAGTTACTGCCAGAGTTAAAAGCTATAGCGATCGCCTACGTAATTGGCAATAAAAACTGTTTGCCTGGCTTTAGTAAGTCCTAAATATCGATTTAGTATCGATCAGGCGATCGCCAAAATAATTACCTAAGTAGCCATTTAACAAGCAGCTATTTAAAAAGAGAAAGATATGACACGACGGACGAATTCAGGTATTACGTCTCTTTTAACGTCAATCATGGATGAATTTGAAGGCTGGCGACTTAAATTTAAAAACAGATAAACACAAAAAGTAATGATTGCCGCTAAAATCATTTTCTCCAACATTTTAGTATTTTCCCTAACAAACTCCTATTTATATTATGTATTATTAATGCTAATTAAGCCATAGCATAACAATTTATTCATATTAATATTTATTAGCTCAAATCCAGCTAAAAGCACC
>JBCBIN010000066.1:0-12293 GCA_038524555.1 Cyanobacteria bacterium J06623_7
GCCATTTTTCTAGTTCTTCTTTCAATTATTCTAAATCAATGTCGCGATCGCAATTTCCTAATTGATGACACGCCCTAATTAGAACGACTATATATCCTGAGGGATTACTCCTATCTGTTGCAGAACTGCTAATAAATTAGTTTCATACCATCTTTCAACTACTTTGCCGCTATTTAGACGTAACATCGTAAAGCCTGTGACTTTGACATCTTTATTGCTTGGTGGAATGTCCATGAAGACACCCGTATTTTTGCCTTTGAGAGTATGAAAATAAACAACATAATCATCTTCAGCTATTACATGAGAAATGGTCTGTTCGAGCTGAGGAAATCCCTGAAATAAATCAGATTCAAAGGCTTTAACTGCGGCTAGTCCTTGGATAGAGTTACTAGAACTGCAAAAATATTGCACGACATCAGTGGCTACCAATTCATCCCAGACTTGTTCCCAACCCGAAGCAGTTCCCCAGCCGTCAATGGCAAGACGTAAAGCAATTTCTTTATTTCTTTCAATAGACATAATATTGATTCCTTTAATTTAGAATTCAATATCAGTATCGATAATCTTACGATCTAAGTATTCTAAATATTTGCTCGATTTTTCAAGTTTTTGCTACCGGTCTAAAAATTGTTTGGGAGTCGCTCCTACCTTCCGTTTAAAGTGGTAGTTTAGATGTCCCTGACTAGAAAAACCGACTTTTTGAGCCACTTGGGCGATCGCTATTCCCTGCTGGAGCAGTTCTTTGGCTTTGTCGAGGCGACACTGGAGGTGAAATTGGTGGGGTGCAATACCAGTAGTGTTTTTAAATAAACGTCCAAAATGAAATTCACTGAGTTGAACTAAATTTCCTAATTGCGCTAGGGTTACTTTTCGTTCTAGGTTGTGATAGATATAGTCAACTACTCGATTTAACTGCTGTTGTGATAGCTTTTGTGACCGCTCTACAATCGGACAGCTTCGATTAGAGTAATGGGTTAATAAATGTACTCCTAAAGCATTTGCCATTGCTTCTCCATATAGCTCATGACCAATGCCATCCTGTTCGAGAGTAGTTTTGAGTGCTATCGCAATCTCTTTAATTAAGGGATCGAAAAGAGAACCTAATTGGGGAATTATTTCTAGTTTTTCAGTACGATATAGTTCATATCCTAAGCGAGCAATTAAATCAGTATCAAGAGAAATAAGCCAAAATTCTGCTTCTTGATGCCAACTGAACGATTGCTCTGTATTGGCAGGATAGATACTGATATCTCCGGGAACCGAATTGAGAAGACTTGTTTGACCGGCAATTTTTTGTTCTAGTCGAACTGCTTTTCCTGCATTAATACAAATTCCGTGAGTATGAGGAGTATATTCGGGAATTATAAAAGCAGGCTGTTGACAACAAGCTATTTGAAGACTTGTCCATTGGGCATTGGCACTAGAAACAATGGGTGAGCGAGGCAGTAAAGCTAGCAGATCGTCCTTATCTTCCATAGCTGCAAGAAATTTGGGAAGAGATTACTCTAAATTATCCACGAAATGCTTATCTATAGACTGTTTATTCACGACAATTTATCTTGATCGAGTGGTTAATCTACACAGGGTATTGTCGAAATTTATCAGGACAAGCTACAACAGACTAAGTTCTAGGGCGATCGCTCATAAAATCATCAAAAAATTGTTCTAAGCTCTCAAAAAGCAGATTATAAGAATCTTCGTAAGGTAACAGCAGAAATACTTTTCCCCTGCGCTATAGCGGCAGTTTTTCTGCCCCTTAAAACGATATTTTTTAGGAACCTCATTGTTTGGCTTTGACCGTTTTGTAACAATTTTGCGATTTTCATAATGGCTTTAAACTTAAATATCTATATTTTTCTATATTTTCCGTATCCGCTCTTGTCAGTTTGAAGAAGAGGCAGAAAACTTCACCGGAACACTAATAATGCATTAATAAAAAAATGCCGTACTCAACTTTTGCAAGTACGACAATAAAAAGTATCTTAAATTAGGTCAAATTCAGGGTGATCGCCGCTGACTCTGGTGATTAAAAGCTATTCGGCATTACCCAAATTAAACAAGAACGGTACACCACCGCCTGATTTATCACCCGTAACGAGGACTTTCGGCATTTGTGCGCCACCTTCTCGCCAAGCTTCGATCGCTTCTTTTTGTAATACTAGTTCGCCACCCTGAGCTCTTAAGGTTTCGGCGAGTAGTCTTTGAGCTTCAGCTTTACCCTTGGCGCGGTTAATGTCCGCTTGTGCCTGTTGTTCGGCTTCTCTGGCTACGTATACGGCTCTTTGTGACTTCTGTTCGGCAATTTGTTTTTCCTCTACCGCTCGAGCAAATTCCGGCGAGAAACTCAGATCGACAACGCTAGTATCGAGAATTAAGATGCCATATTTATCCAGACGTTCTCCTAAAGCATTATCAAAGTCTTCCTTTAGCTCATCACGCTTGGTAATTGCCTCTTCAACCGTGCGGCGTGCGGCAGCGATTTTAAATGATTCTTGCGTTTGCGGGGCGATAATTTTGGAAACAATATTTTGTAACGTCCCCTGTTTACGGCGAATTTCGACTACCTGAACGGGATCTAAGCGAAAGTTAATCGCAAAGCTAGCTTTCAAGTCTTGGAGATCCTTAGTCGAACTTTCAGCGGGTACTTCGAACTTCTGTACCGTCAGATCGTAAACATCAACGTTAGAAACTAGAGGGGGGCGAAAATGAATCCCTTCGAGCAACACGCCATCCTGAGCCTTTCCTAAAATGCTCAAAACTCCTGCCTGACCTGGATTCAAAATGACAAATGAATTAAATCCAATCAAAACCACCAAGGCAGCAATAATGCCACCGAGTAGAGGTTTCCAACTGTTAGGGGATTGAGTATTCAAGCCAGTCTCTCCTTAGATATATATAAAATAATTTTGGATCGGTAATTAGAACTTTTATCGTATCGTATTTGAGGATTATGCAGTGATTGAGACGATTAACGCTTACTATCAAATCAACGATCGCCTGGCAACTTCCGGACAACCTACCCCCACTGAGTTTACCGCGATCGCTCGGGCGGGATATCGAGTTGTTATCAATCTTGCCACCTCTAAATCGACTGGAGCGATAGCCAATGAGGGAGTACTAGTAACCGATCTGGGTCTAATTTATGTGCAGATTCCCGTACTTTGGGATGAGCCAAAACTAGCGGATGTGAAAATATTTTTTCAGGTAATGCAGAGCTTTGACGATCAGAAAATTTGGGTACACTGCGCTAAAAATATGCGGGTTTCCTGCTTTATTTATTTCTGGCAAAAATATAGTTTAAAATTACCTGAATCTCAAGCCAAACAGCCGATGCAGCAAATTTGGCAACCGACAGGAGCATGGCAAACTTTAATCGAGCAAGTAGAAGCTAATTTTGCCCTCTAATTCTCAATTACGAGTCTCGATTTAGCGATCGCCACCAGACTATTTTTGAGCGGACAATCCTCTGGACGGAAATTTCGATCTCCACAAACAGTCTTTTTATCGCATAATAAAAAAAGAATGTTAAAAAATGTTAAAGAAATAAATTAACATGGGGATCGAGCAGCACGAGTACCGTCAGCGTCAACGCGAGTTGATGTCCAAAATAGGCGGGGGAACGGCTATCTTTCGGAGTGCGCCATTAGCCACGATGCACAACGATGTGGAATATACCTATCGTCAAGAAAGTAGCTTTTATTATCTGACTGGTTTCAATGAGCCAGAGGCCGTAGCGGTATTTGCACCCCATCATGAAGAACATCAGTACGTTTTATTCGTACAGCCCAAAGACCCCGAAAAGGAGACTTGGACTGGCTATCGTTGTGGGGTAGAAGCAGCCAAAGAAATCTATGGTGCGGATGAAGCTTATTCTATTGCGGAATTAAATGAAAAGCTCCCACAGTATTTAGTTAATAGCGATCGCATCTACTACCATCTGGGCAACGATGAAAAGTTTAACCAGCAGATTATCGCCCATTGGCAAAGCTTGATGCGTGGCTACCAAAAACGCGGTACGGCACCTCTGGCACTTGAGGACACTCGTTCTCTAACCTTTGGTATGCGCGTGGTTAAGAGTCCGGCGGAAATTGAGGTGATGCGACGGGCAACCAAAATATCAGCCATGGCACACAACCGCGCTAGAGAATTTGCCCGACCTGGACATTATGAGTACCAAGTACAGGCCGAAATCGAGCATATCTTCCGCAAAGAAGGCGGCATTGGCATTGCCTACCCCTCAATTGTGGCCTCGGGAGCTAATGCTTGTGTGCTGCACTACATTGAAAACGACCGGCAAATAGAGGATAACGAGCTGCTATTAATCGATGCTGGCTGTTCCTATGGCTACTACAACGGTGATATTACTCGTACTTTTCCCGTGAGTGGCAAGTTTACCCCAGAACAAAAAGCTCTATACGAAATTGTGCTAGAAGCCCAGCTTAAGGCGATCGCGGAAGTACAGCCAGGGAAACCCTACAACGAGTTTCACGATTTAGCTGTCTGCGTCATCGTTGAGGGTTTATTAGATTTAGGACTATTAACCGGAGATTTAGAAGAAATTATTAAAGAAGAAAAATACAAGCCGTTTTATATGCACCGCACGGGGCACTGGCTGGGTCTAGATGTCCACGATGTGGGAGCCTACAAACATAATGCAGAAACCTGGCAAAATTTTGTTCCTGGCAACATTGTCACTGTTGAACCAGGAATCTATATCTCACCTCATATCAAGCCAGCAGAAGGACAGCCAGAAATTCCCGATCGCTGGAAAGGGATAGGAATTCGGATTGAGGATGATTTGTTAGTGACGGCAAATGGACACGAAGTTCTCACCGACGACGTACCCAAATCTGTCGCCGACATGGAACGCTAAGCATCTTTATTCCCGACTAGATCGACCAAATATTCAATCATTCATTCTTACTGAGTTTAAAATTTTCTATACCAATCAATGATTCAACAACTACAAAGCTTTCTCTCATCGTCTTCAAATTCAGCCGCCGAATCAGCTTCAACCGAACTGGCTCGTATGACTGCTGAAATTACCGAAGGTCGTGGTTATGTAATACTCCCGGACTTGATTACGCCAGAAGAAGCCGCTGAAGCCAGACAGGTGGTTCTAGATGCCGCTGAGCGTGATCGAGGCAAAGACAAAATCATCGTTCAGGGCAAAAAAGAGCGGGTTTACGGCTTAATCTATAAAAGCAAAATCTTTGAGAGAATGGCGCAGCATGAGTCTCTGATGGCAATTGTTGACGCAATTATCGGTCAAGAGGCAATTTTAGGTGGTTTTTCCGCCCACGTACTCCATCCTGGAGCCAAAAGTATGGGAATTCATGTGGATTATCCCTACTGGGCAATGCCCGCCCCCTTCCCTAAATACCCGGTGTTAGAGCTTCAGGTCATTTGGCTGATGGAAGACTTCACTCCAACTAACGGCGCTCCCTTCTTTGCCCCCGGGACTCAAAATAAGGCAACTCAACCAAATAAATGGCAGTTTAAAGCTATGTCCGAGCAGATTACGGGGAAGGCAGGATCAGCAATTATCTCCCACGGACTATGCTGGCACGATACTTCCGATAATAATAGCGATCGCCCCAGGGTATCGGTACTGGGGAACTATACCCCCCAGTACATTCAGCCATTAGAAAATAATCTGTTCGATTGTGACCCCGCCACTATTGAAAATGCCAGTCCCAGGCTTAAGAAGCTACTCAGACATGATTTGATGGCAAAAACTAAGCCGATTCACTCGATGAAGTTCATCAAGTAAGAACAAGAATATCAATCGAGCTCAACAGGCGATCGCAGTTTCCAAGCCTGAAAAGAATTGCGATCGCTTTAGCATTGCTTTACCTACAAATGAATAATTAATCTACTTTTATACTTTGGATAGAGAAGCAACACTTTACTTTATTCAAGTAGCTATGAGACACGATGCGATCGAGTTATACGAACCTATCAACACTCTCAAACAGGTTGGAGAAGATATTTGGCTCGTTGATGGCCCAATTGTAAAGATGTCAGCCTATGGAATCAAGATTCCTTTTCCAACCCGTATGACTATTGTGCGGTTGAACAACGGCGAGCTATGGTGCCATTCACCAACAGAATTGACTCAAGAACTCAAAGCTCAAATTGACTCTCTGGGCTCAGTACGCCATCTTATTTCACCAAACAAAATCCACTATGCTCATATTGATAGCTGGGTTAAGGCTTATCCCAAGGCGATCGCCTGGGCGTCTCCAGGTGTCCGCGAGCGTGCAGCACAGCAGAAAATTGAAGTTAGATTTGATGCCGATTTGGAAAATGAACCTCAGTCGCAGTGGGCAGCAGATCTAGACCAATTAGTCTTTCGGGGTAGTCGATTCATGGATGAAGTGGTATTTTTTCACCGCCAGAGTTCTACTCTCATCCTTACTGATCTCATTGAGAACTTTGAACTCGATAAAGTTAGTGAGCGGTTTGGTTGGCTAATTAAGTTAGTTGGCATTGCCGATCCTGATGGACAAACTCCATTAGATTTGCGAATGACATTTTGGAGACAAAAGGAGCAGTCTCGTAGCTGCTTAGAGCGAATGCTTCAGTGGAACCCAGAAAAGGTTATCCTAGCTCATGGTCGTTGGTATGAGAAAGACGGTACTGCTGAGTTACGCCGTGCTTTTCGCTGGCTTGCATAACATCCAGATAATAATAGAATTGAAATTTTTCCTAACGGTGCGGCTACTGATACTGCTGACGAACTTAATAAAAGACTAGTAAGAGCGATCGCCGTCTTGAACTTTAAAAGGAGTTGCGATCGCTTTAGCATTGCTTTACTGACATGCTGTTTCAGTAGAGTTAGATAGAATAAATTTCTAGTCAGACAGAGATTGCGGTTCTATGGGTCAAATTGAACTTAATGAATTCAAACAAGCGATCGCCCAAATATACGACGGTCGCCGGGATACATACGACCGCAATGGCTTAGATAACTGGCATTATAAGCTTGCCTGTCGTTTGGTAGAATGCGCCGCAATCAACCCAGGACAGCGGGTTCTCGATCTGGCTACGGGGACGGGCATGGTAGCGATTGAAGCAGCAAAGCAGATGAATTATTCTGGAGAGGTAATCGGCATCGATATTGCTGCAGGTTTATTAGCTGTTGCCCAGCAAAAAATAGATATAGCGGGTTTGAATGATCTTGTACGACTGCAACTTGCCGACATTGAGACATTAAATTTCTCTGAAAAGACATGCGATCGCATTTTATGTTGTTCGGCTTTACCTTTGCTAACTAATGTACCTGGCGCTTTGCGTATGTGGCGTAGTTGGCTCAAACCAGAAGGGAAACTGGGCTTATGCGTTTTTGCAGAAACCGCCTTTGTTACCGGGGTAGTGTTGCAAAAGGTGGCTCGACGCTACGGAATTAATCTGGTTATGAGCGATCTGACCGGAACAGAGGCTAAAACTCACGAACTGCTAACAACAGCAGGATATAGTCAGATTGAGATTATTACCGAACAGTACGGCTACTATACCGATCTAGCATCGGTAGGGATTAAAGACTGGGACATTAGCTTACAACATCCCCATTGTTGGCCACTATTGAACTTAGAACCCCAGCAGCTAGAACAATTACAGACCGAATATACAGCAGAACTATCATCACTAGTCACAAAACAGGGTATTTGGAACGATATTACTACCTATTTTGTCATCGCTAACAAGCAGGGACCAACCACAGCTAGCCCCCAATAGAAAATTTAGCCTCTAGTAATTTGAATATGACTCATAATGCGACTGCGACGCTCTTGCTTATTACCAGCACTTAAATCATAGTTGCCTTTACTGCGTTGGATATGTTCTTGGCGGCTTTTCTTGATCCCAGAAACCCGATCTAATTGCTGTTCGGCAGAATAATTTTGCGGTAATTGGGAAAAATTAACCTCACCTCCAGAACTTCTGGCTAGGTGTTCTCTAATCCGTTTTTTACTTGCAGAGGATAAACCTGGTTCGTTAGGCATAACTTACGGGTTGTGTTCAATAATATGTTCGATAATATACATTGTGACTTATTAGCGGCACCCTTCGATCGCAGTTAAAGAGATAATTTTCTTTTGACCAATTGTTTCAGGAGATACGATTGCGCTTTTGCTTCACTTTGATAAAACCAACATAAAGTTACCGTAAATTTATCGAGAGATCGCACCAGGATATTGCCAATCTACAATCGATCATAAGGCATACAGTTCCTGAGGTAAGACAACAAAACAACCGTTAAATGACGTCAATATAACCCCACTCTAGTTCGTGAAGTTGATGATACTATAAGCATATTCTCTTAAGAGAAATCACTGAGTATCCTTCGTTATCAATTGAGTTAATATGCCCCCTGCAAGATCGGGAAAATTTATCAAACTTTTGACTGCCATATCTCCTTTTGTTGCTCTAGCAGGAATTGTAGTTTTACAAGCCCAAGAATATAAAAAGTCAGTCCGTCAGCTCAACAGTGCGGACTATCTAGCCCGAGAACAAGAGCGAGCGAGAAGTATAGATTGGCAACAACAGTCTCCTAACTTAGGTTTTGCTAATTTAAAAGCAAATGCAGCTTATTTAGACTTCGTTCAATATTTTGGCAATGCTCATGCCCGGGAGACAATTGGCTACGAACTAGTTCCAGAATACTTTGAAGCTATCAATAGTATCGATCCGCGCTTTACTCGGGCTCATCTTACTCTTTCGGTGGCAAACTCGATGTATGCAGGTAAGCCAGACCAGACAATTGCTTTAATGGAACGGGCATTAGCATCTGTCGAGCCCGAATCATCAGATGCAGCTTTTCTCTGGACTTATAAAGGCTTGGATGAACTACTGTTTATGGGAGATAAACAGGCAGCACTCGATTCTTATGCCATGGCAGCTAAGTGGAAATCTCTAACCGACCCAGAGTATGGGACAGTGACAATTGAAGATTTAGCAACGGCTCTAGAAAATGCCAGCGAAGTAGAGCTAAAGCAAGCTCAAATAAAAGCTTGGTCTAATGTTCTCGCCTATATCCGCGATAACCAGCGTCAGGGAGAAATCTTAGCTAAAATCGATGCTTTAAAAGCCGACATTGCCGCTTTAGAAGCAGATGCAGTTCCATAACAGTCAGTATGCGCGAAGCGAAGCGAGTCCTTTAGGGCAGCGGTTATGCTAAAGCACTAACTTCGTGTCGTCCGAAGGTGTACCCTTTAGGGATCTTTTAGGACAGTCAACAGTGACGCGACCTGAGGAGCTTCTTGAAACAGTAACTTTAACGGAGGACATCTCTCCAACGTGCTGTTTCGCTACTTCTTGAGGGCAAGCGTTAATAGTCTAATATACAAAGCCGCTCACTGTCCTACGTAACGACGTAAGAAGCTTTCTAAAGACTCCGTTTTTAAGCTAAAAGTAGATTCCAATAGCGCAATTTCATCTCTCGTGCAGAAAAATTCGTGCGCCAACAAAGTACGTAAGGTACCCAGAGATTGATTTAACTGTGGATTGATTAAGCCAAGACCCAGTCGCAAACCGTCAAATAACTGTAATGGTGGATTAATAACAATTGGCTCTCGATCGAATAGACGGGCAAAGATGCGGGGAATATCTTCTCGCTTGAGAATATCGGGGCCACCTACCGCAAAAATTTGGTTTTTAGCTGCTGCTACCTTAGTCGAGGCGATCGCAATTTTAGCCAGATCGTCAGTACTGACAATAGAAGAGCGGTTTTGCTGATTGCCTAGGGAAAAGTAAATTCCCGTATCGCGACATCTTTCAGCAAGGGGAATAATATTGTTGGCAAATCCGGAAGGACGCAGAATTGTGTAGTTTAAGCCGCTATTAATTAAATATTTCTCCACCTCTCGTTTGGCTTTAAAAGTAGGCGAATCTTGATAGCCACGGTCTACTCCCAAAACTGAGATAAAAACAAAATGCTCAACATTATTGGCGATCGCACAATCGATTAAATCTATATTGGCTCGATAGTCTAAGGCTCGGGCATCCCCACCCCCATGACTGCTAATAACATACTTAACTTCCCCACAGGCTTTGATAATGTCTCGTTCGATAGTTAAATCGCCAATAAAAATATCGGCTTCTCGATCTTCTAGTTCGCCATAACGGGAGGACAAGCGTACAAACGCTTTAACCGACTCGGAATTTTCTCTTAACTGCCTGACAACTCTACGTCCTAACGATCCTGTTGCGCCAGTAACTAAATACATTGATGCACCTATCTGCTAATTTCGGTAATGTTATTTATCGCTTTGTTATCTATTTATCATCGTAAAGTCTTAAAGAAATAAATCAGCTTTTCCCCTTAACCTTTCCCCCTTAACCAGCCCTAGCAGATTAATTTGTCTCTTCGGAGTTACTATAAGGCGATCGCCCGCTAGATATGCCTGCTAGATATTTTTAAACTGTTTGCCCACAACATTCACCAATAAGTCTCTGGGAATAAATCGCGGTAGATTGACAATTACCTGATTGGTAAAGCCCCCCACCACGGCATTAGACTGATGCTTATCGAGAGCCTTCAAACTATCTTGCACTACCTTTTCTGCCGATGCCATCGTCATACCATTCATGGTACTGGCTGATTCGGGAAATTCGGCGCGATCATAGAATTTTGATTCTGTTGGCCCGGGACACACGGCAATTACCTTAACTCCCAAGTCTTTATTTTCTGCCCAAAGAGCCTCACTAAAGCTCAAAACGAAGGCTTTGGAAGCGGCATAGACCGACATGTAGGGGATCGGCTGAAAACCGGCGATCGAAGAAAGATTAATAATGCCTCCCGCTCGGCGTTCCTGCATTTGCGGTAAAAATAATCCCGTTAGCTCGACTAAAACTTTGATATTTAGCTGTACCATCGCCAGCATTTTATCTAACGGGCGATCGCTAAAGGTACCATAGTCACCAAAACCAGCGTTGTTAATTAGCAGGTCGATGGTTAATCCTTCCGCTCGAACGCGATCAAAAATAGTCTGACCCGCTGCTGGTGCAGTCAAATCTTGAGGGATAACTAGAGTTTTAATTTGATGTTTTTGGCTTAATTCTGCTGCTAGAAGTTCCAGCTTGTCTTGCGATCGCGCAACTAAAACCAAGTCGTTTTGCCTAGCCGCTAGTTCTCTGGCAAATGTTTCTCCGATGCCTACGGATGCTCCGGTAATTAACGCTGTTGTCATATGTTTAGCTCGATTGATGCTTTTGTTACAGTGCCTTTGTTACGGATTGTATCGCAGCTCGGTAGCTACCGAACTCCATCTTCAGACGTGCCAATCTGTTTTAGACCTAAAATCAGCTTGCAATCAGCTTTTAAACAATCCCTGAGGACGCACCAGAAGAATGATGACCATAATTGCTAAAGCCACTCCTAGCTTATATTCTGAGCCCAGGAGTGGGACGCTTACTTCTTGGGCAATGCCAATAATAAAGGCTCCGGCGATCGCGCCATAAACATTACCGATTCCGCCTAAAATAACCGAAGCAAACATCGGTAAAATCAAAAACCAGCCCATATTGGGACGCACAACCGCAATTAGACCATACATAGAACCAGCAAAAGCAGTTAAAGCTCCGGCAATAACCCAGGTAAACAGTACGACCTGCTCCACATCAATTCCCGAGACGCGCGCTAAATCGAGGTTATCTGCCACTGCCCGCATGGCCTTGCCCATCTTCGTATTCTGCAAAATTAGATGGAGGGCAATAATCGCCGCGATCGCCAAACCGACAACTACAAGACGATAGTAAGCAATCCGCAAGTCGCCAAACTCCAGGGCTCGCACGATGGGTAATTGATATCGTTGGTTACTGCCGCCATAGAGCAATAAAATGCCGTTACGAATAAACAGCGCCAGTCCGATGGAAATAATAATTAGGGTTGTATCGCTAGCACGGCGATCGCGCATCGGCTTCCAGAGCAGGTACTCGGCGATCAGCATAGCTATAATCGTGCCGACAGCGCCAGCTATCATCGCCAGCCAAATATTTAACCCCGCCGCATTACTCAACCAGGTAAGATATGCCCCCAGAGTCATAAAGTCTCCATGAGCAAAATTAGAAAGTTTGAGAATGCCGTAGGTAAGAGTTAAGCCAATAGCGGCTAAAGCCAAGATACTACCAACGGCGATGCCATTGACAAGTAGCTGAAGATCGAGGAGGTCAGACATTAGATATTGTGAGATTAGTAATTGTCTGTTGTAAATTAGCCTAACTATCTTAAAACAGCATCTTATCAATGGCATCGCCGTTGGTAGTATCTTGGCTTTAGCCGCTATTGGCTT
>JBCBIN010000067.1:0-12244 GCA_038524555.1 Cyanobacteria bacterium J06623_7
ATTTAATGATGTCAATTCCGAAGTTGTCACCGAACTAGATAAGGAAGTCAATGAGGTAATGGAGATGATGCAAAAGGGAGCAACTTTAATGAAAGAGGAAATATCTCCCTTAATGGATGAGCTAGAAACGGCGATGAAAGAAGCAGAATCGATGTCGGAAGAACTTCAATCTTTTGAGATGGCTTAGTTACTGTTTCACGCTTAAAGCGCTTTTTATATGAGAAATTCTATTTGCCGATTTGATTTACAAGGTTAGAGCCTATAGCTTAGAGCTTATGGCTGCAGATCAGTTTAGAACTTTCTATTAATTACAAATTTATTAAAACAAATTTTATGAACGAAGAATTAGGCAAGGCTTTACAAGAACTAAGCCAGACGGCAATCTCTGTACCAGATGCGTTAAGCAATGTTGTCAGTGCTACCGCCACTCTTAAAGAGAGGATGGAGGCAATGGACAATAATATTGATGGGCGTAAAGAAGCAATAACGGCTTTGATGTCGCAAATCCAAGCTCAACTAAACGAACTACAAACCGAAGCAGCTAACCATCAGGCAGAAATCGAATCGGAAATCACCAATCTCGAAAGCAGCGCCGAATCTTTAGCTAGCGCAATCAATACTGCCGCCGAGGAGGTAAGCGCAGAAATTGAAGCTACTCAGGCAAAGGTACAAGAATTTGACGGAGTTGTGGAACAAAGCAACAGTAGTTTAGAAACCGCTCACAACGATGTTGAATCTGCGGTGGAAACTGCGAAAGAAACTACAGAATCGCAGCAGCAAGAACTTGGTTCCGTTGTAGACGCTACTTTACAGGAAGTGGCATCTCTTAAGGAGGTTATCGAAACAGTTAAAGACAACATCGAACAGCAGGTAGAAGCTTTTGCCGATGAAGTCGAACAACTGCAACAAGATATAACGACTCAAGTTGATTCTATGGAGGATAGTTTTTCTAGCGTTCAAAGTGAATTTGAATCTAATTTAACCGAGATGAGCGAGGAGATTATCGAATCTCAGGTTGAAGATTTAATTGAAGAGATGCAGTCAAAAATTGGCGAAGGAGTCAAAGAAAACCTCGAAGATTCTACCGAAAATCTTGCTGAAGCAATTCAAGAATTTGGCAAAAAGCTAGATGAATCCAAAGACGAACTTGAAACTACCAGAGAAAAACTGGAATCTATGTTTGAAGATATCGATGAGTATATCGAACCAATCGAAGATGGCATTGCCGGAGTTAAAGAAGCTGCATCCTCTATGGGTAGCGATAATTCCTAATAGCTCGACTTAACTTGAAATTTTAAAAATCTTAAAGCTTAAAGCTTAGAGCTTAGAGCTATTAACAAATCTAATTCATATGTAGCTTTATCACATAATTATGGCAGACTTTGACGATACGGTAATCGAGGCAGCAGATAGACTCAACACAGCTATCGAACACACCACCCAAACTCAGGCAAAAATAGCCGAACTAGAAGCCCAACTATCTACAGTCGAACAGGAGATCGAAACCGACTGGACAGAAATTGAAGCTAAGGCGCAATCTCTCCTACAGCGCATCGCCGATACCAGAACAAATTTAGCTAGCGATGCCAACACTGTTGTGCAGACCCTAACTCAGTTTCGCAGCAATATAGAAGCCTTAGAAAGCCAGTTTGAAACAAGCCAACAGGAAATACAAACCCAGGTTACTAGCTTTGGCGAAGCAATGGATAATCAAAAGTCCGAACTAGAATCCGCTAGCGAAACTACTTCAGAATCTTTGTCCGCTTTACAAGAGACTTTCGATAGCGTAGCCGAAGAGGTAGAAGAAACCAGCAGCGAATTCCAAGAACTTTTACAGGAAGACTTTAACAACGCCTTTGAAGAACTAAAGTCGGATTTGGAAGAAGGAAGCGAAAACCTTACCGACAGCATCACTGAAGATGCCATACCTGGCTTGTCGGAAATTGGGACTGAATTTAACGAAGGGTTAGAACAAACTGTGCAGTCGGTGAAGGATGCCGTACAGGAATTGACACAGGAATCTCGCGCCTCTTCAGAAGAGTTGATGGGGGAGGTGACTTCTATTTGCCAAGAATACACAGAAAGCTTTGATGACGAACAAGAAGCATTTGCCGAATTTACCGAAAAACTAGCAAGTGTCTTTACCGAAGAAGGTGTCAATAAAGTTGATGAGGCTCTAAAGCATAATTTGCTGGAAAGTATGAAAGATAACCAAGAGCAGGGCGAAAAAACTATCGCGCTGTTTGGCAAAGTTAAGGAACAACTAGAGAATTTTGCTTAGTTTGTCTGGTTGATAGCGATCGCAATATTTAAAGAAAAATGCTCTTTCTCATTTATTGACCAGAACTTTTGTATTCTTCTAATTACAGATAAATCAAACATAAATATCTATTTAACCTATTTGTTTAAGTCATGCAGGGAACTATTTTAGGATCACGTTATCAAGTGATTGAGTACATCGCCAAGGGTGGATTTGGCAAAACTTATCTGGCAGAAGATACTCAGTTACCAGCCAAAGATAAGTGCGTGGTCAAGCAGCTTTTTCCTAGCGTTGACGATGCCAATTTTATTAAGGTCGCCAGGCGTTTATTTAAGACTGAAGCGGAAACTCTTAACGCTCTAGGGATACACGATCAAATTCCTCAACTAATGGCGTATTTTGAGGAAGATGAAAAATTTTATTTAGTGCAGCAATATATTGAAGGTCATACCCTGAGCAAAGAGCTAGAGTCGGGGGAACCTTGGTCTGAAGAACAGGCGATCAAACTGCTGCAAGATTGCCTCAACATCCTCGATTTTGTCCACTCGAAGGGGGTAATTCATCGCGACGTTAAACCCGACAACCTGATTCGCCGCCAGTCGGATAATAAGCTGGTTTTGGTAGATTTTGGCACGGTTAAAGAAGTTATCGCCGAGCAAACTCAATTAGTACCCTCAACGGTAGCAGTAGGCACAAGAGGCTACATGCCGACAGAACAAGCCAGAGGCAAGCCTAGAACCACTAGCGATATTTATGCTTTAGGGGTAATTGCGATTCAGGTTTTGACTGGCGTACACCCCATGCAGCTAGAAGAAAACGATAGCGGTGAGATTGTCTGGCAGGATAAGGCTCAATGTAGCCCCGAACTCAAGGAAATCATTGCCAAAATGACGCGCTACCACTTCAAAGAACGCTATCAGTCGGCAAAAGACGTTCTGGCAGCATTAGCCAGTATGGGTCAACAACCCGCAGCACCTCAAGCTCCCGCAGCAGCAGTTCAATATACCCCAACGGTACAGCTTAGTGATGACGAACTAGCGGCACTATCACCCAATCGTCAGGGCACTGTTGTCAATCCCTCAGCGGTAATCAGCGATCGCTCTACTGTAGCCCCGCCACCTAATGCTACTACCTTCAATTCAGAACCCCCCGCATCTCTAGGGGTCAGTTCTCTCGTGGCAGAACCGAACGAAGCAGCCAACCTCAATTCAGAAGACAACTCCATGCCTCAGACTCAAAAATCGGTCAAAACTTTAACCACCCTCGGTATTGCCCTGGCAGTCGGTGCGATCGCCACCGGGGGCATGTATTTTCTCAATCAGCAGTCGAGTAAATCGGCACAGAATAGCATCGACGAAGAGATAAGTTCCTTTGAAGCCATGATTAGCAGCAAGGACTATCAGGGTTGCTACGATAAAGCATTAGCCATGGATGGACTTGCCGAGGCAGATTCGGGAACCCTACCGGTGGAGCAACAGCAAGAGTTTAAGGCAAAATGCGGTCTGGCTCAGGCGCAACAGGAGGCAGACGACCTCAATTATGGTGCTGCTCTCGATTTAGCTAAAACTTTGCCCAAGGGAACTTCTATCGATGCCGAAATTAAAGAGCAGATCGATGCCTGGTCAGCACAGCTACTGGCGGATGCGAACGAACTCTACGAACAAGAAGGGGATTTAGCAAAAGCGATTGAGACAGTCAGACAAATTCCCCAAGATAGCAGCATTAGACCCCAGGTAATCGATGCCAAAAACTTCTGGAAATCCGAGTCGGAAGCCAATGAAGCGATTATTACCACGGCAGAAAAAGCCCTAAGTGAAGAAAAATGGCTCTATGCCAAACAACAGGCAACCAAAGTTAAAGACGGATCTGAATCTAGCTACTGGCAAGAACAGGCTCGGGCTATCATTGCTCAAGCCGAGGAAGGCATTGGTGAGAATAGCGCTGCTGAAGTTGCCCCGCCTAAGATAGACAATAATCGAGCGATCGCTCCCACACCACAACCAGAGAAAGTCAGCAAACCTGCTCCCAATGTTGTCCCTACCCAACCGGAACCCATAATTTCTCAGCCAAAACCCCAGCCAGAACCAACGGTAAGAGTTAAACAGGACTCCTCCGGCGGACTGCGAGACTTGGGCGGTGGCAGCGAATCTTTACCGGGTATACCGGCTAATTCTCCACCTCAAAACGATGCTCCCATGAGAGATTTGTAACGCCAAGATAAAAACAAAAAAAGAGAGATTAATTTCTCTCTTTCTTTCAAAGCCTAAAGCTTAGAGCTTAAAGCTATCCTCACCAGCTAATTCTCTTATCCCGAACTGACGTTTATTATAGGCTTCTGAGACTACCATTTCCTGTCGTATTGTTTTGACTGGAAGGATTGCCCGTTGGCGCTGTCTCCTGACTTGGTTCGAGAGGCGGAAGGGTAAATTTATTTGCTTCTGCTTCCTGTCGGGCTTGTTCGGTGCGGATCGCTTTTTCGGCTTTGTTTAAGCTATCTGTAGCAACGTTATAGCTGGTATTATCTCCCTGCTGGAAGAATAGATCGGCAGCTTTTTTAAAATCCTCTGCTGCTCCGGCAAAGTCCCGCTGATAGTAGCGAATGGCACCGCGATTTTGATAAGAATTACCGTATTCGGGGTCAATTTTAATTGCGCTGTTGTAGTCCTCTAGCGCTCCCTCAATATTATCTAAATCTTCTCGGACAATGCCTCGATTGAGATAAGACCAGGGGTCGGTAGGGTTAATCTGTAACGCCTTATCGTAGTCTTGCAGCGCTTCCGGTTTATTGCCCAGGCGGTAATTTGCTAGACCACGGCTAAAATAAGCCAAAGAAAAACTCGGATTAATGGCGATCGCTTTATCATAATTAGCGATCGCGGTATTAATGTCTCTTTGGGTATAGTCAATCAAGCCCTGATAATACACAGCCAGAGCATTGTTGGGATTGTCTGCCGATGCTTCAGCTAAATACTCATGGGCTCGGGAGGCGTCGCCATTCTGCAATAATTCAATGCCTTCAGCGTATTTCTTTCTAGCTTCAAGATCGATCTCGCCTTCTTCTTCGTCGGGTTTGCCACCCTCAACAATTAAATCTGACTCGTTTATGCCCGCCAGGTCTAAGGAACTCATAAAGCTTTCAATCGGAATTGCTGCGTTGAAGCCAGTTTTTAGCGGTTCGGGAATGCTCGAAGATTCATTCTTGACGCTGCCCGTCACGTCACCTTGTCCGTGAACCCCAACTAAATTACCGCTAGTATCGAATACCGCCCCGCCGCTCATTCCCCGCCGGGTTAGTGCCTGATAGCGCATACTATAGCCTTCAGAAGCTCCCTCACGAATGCTGGTAATCATGCCCGTAGTAAATTCGTGTTCGCGCTCGGCATTAATATCTACCGAGAGAGGAAAACCAGAGACATAGACATTCGAACCGACTGAGGCATACTCCGAATCACCAAAGGTAGCGGTTGCATAAGCTGCGGTACTATCAAAGGTCACCACTGCCAAATCCAACCCTGTTTCACCCTTGAGGCTTTTGACGTTGCCGACAGAATGCTGCTGACCCTTAATTTTTACCACGTAGCCCACGTTAGGATTGAGTACCACGTGGTTGGCTGTTAGCACCGTGTAGGTATTATCCTGCTTGGCAATAATCACTCCCGAGCCGCCGGGAATGCCCAGAGTATTATCAATTTTAACTGTAGTTTCTGTGGCGATCGCCGCAATTTCCGAGGCGCTTCTGGCGATCGCTTCACAGGCTTGAGTTAGAACTAAGGCACTGGCAATTACCGACCCCGAAATAAGTTGGGTTAGCGAACGAGAATTTAAATAAAAGCGCTTCATGTCTAAATTTAGTTTATTTTTATCTTTTTTATTTTTTTGCTGCTTGGGAAGTAAATTGTAGATAGGTTGTAATGGGAATGCCCCAGCTAGATTCGATCATAGTTTCCAGCATTTCGGGAGTGGGCTCGCTACCGTCCTCAAAGGTATAAACCCCAAAACTAGGATCGCGATATTTTCCCCGCCCGTGAACCCCCACCAAAAAACCTTTGTCATTAAAGATTGGCCCTCCACTCATGCCGATCGCCGTGTCGTTGGTATAGCCTAGATGGTAGCCTTGGGGTAATGACTTGGGCGGGATGAGAGACACTTCCCCTTGAGTCAGACGGAATGCTTCGACTCCCAAAGAAATTGTATTAATCGAGCTGTCATCTTGTTCGTAGAGAGGAAAACCCGCAGCGTAGACCTTTTCTCCCACTTCTGGGTAGCTGCTAGCCGCGATCGCCACTTCGTGAGCCTCAAGACTTCTAAACTGGACTAAAGCCAAGTCAAAATCACCCAACTGTTGCGGGGGCTGCAATAGCTGATAAGTCCTGCCATCTGCAGTCATCACCGCCAGAGTCTCATCATTACTAACCACGTGCCAGTTAGTCAAAACGGTATAAATTCCGTCCTCCTGATAGATGATAACTCCCGTTCCCGCTGCATTAGCCTGAATAATTCTGACAGTGCTAGACTGCGCCAGGTGGTAAATATCTTGACTATAGGTATTGTCCGGCAGAACGTAAGTCGGTACTATTTGAGGCCATACAGCTGCTTTTCGCCCCAGACTTCCCCCCAAAATAATCGCAGCCGATATCACTATTCTCAAACCCAAACTACAGCGACTAGGCAGGTGACTAAGCACAGATAAGACTACATTATTTTGATTTTTTTGTTTCATCTTGTCCCGAACGAATTAAACATTCCTGCGATCGCCATCTCTGACTACAGTTCTCGGTGATTATCCTCTACCTTGGTTTCTATAGGAGCTTGTTTGCCGGTGGTCGGTTTAACAGAGGGGTTTGCGGCTGGCTGTTCCGGTTCGATTTCGACTTTGACTTCGGTTTGGGCTTCTTCTAGCCTCGTTCCTACTTCGATATAGGGAATCGCAGTGACAGATTCATAATTTGACTGTAGACCCTGCTCCCCTTTTCGCCAGGCAAACAAATTGTTAATGGCCTTAATACCGTCTTGACCGGGCTTGAGAGTATAGATAATGCCTTCACAAGGTCCTTGGTCTTGGGTCGCGACACAAATAACGGACTGGTTATTCACAGTTCCTAGGGTCACGTACTTTAGCAGCTTGTTTTTGCGGTAGGTTTCGAGGCGCGAGCTAACTTCTTTACAGCGGGCATCCGGGTTCCAACCCGAACCAGAAAAATGGTCGCTTACCCACTGAATCCAAGGCTCGGGAGCCCCCTGACTGCTTTGATAGATAGTAGTCGGATTTTCACCGGTGGTATCACAGCTAAAGCCAGAACGAGCTACAGGAGTGGAAATTGCCGGAACTACTGGAGCCTGATTTGCCGGAGTCGAGATTGCCGGGGCTTGACTGGGGGGAGCTTGATTTGCTGGAGCTGGGCTTGTCGGTAGTTGAGCGAAGCTGGGGGCAGCGATCGCCGTCATACAGCTAGCAATGGTTAGGGAAACAAAATTGATTGTGCGATTCATAGCTAGATACATTGTTCTTAAGAATATATTCCTCATAAAGAGTTAAAAATCTGAATAACCCTTACGATTCCTAGTCGAAAATTATGTCTCTCTGAAATATTTAAAGAGATATTTAGAGATATTTAAAATTAAAATTTACCTAAAATCATACTGAGCCTAGCTAAATTAAACCTGCAACATAGGACAAGCGACTGACGTATAAGTAATCATTGAAATCATAAGATTAAGATCATAAGACAAATTTTATGGGCAAATGTTATCGACGCATCTAGTTAACAATATTTTTTTAACTTTTGTATCTGCCTATTAAGACCTAGGGAGAAATATCCGTGACGTATTGAGCCGGATCTTCATGCTTGCCGTTCACTTTGAGGCGAAAATCTAAGTGTGCACCAGTAGACCATCCAGAACTGCCTACCTGAGCAATAGGCTGATTTTTACGGACTCTCGTTCCCGGCTGCACTGTGCTTGAGTTATATTTCAAGTGACCGTAGGTACCAATAATGCCGTTACCGTGGTCAATTTCGACCCAGTTTCCCAACTGACCGCCACAAAACAGATTGCCAAAGTCGGCACACCCTTTAACCACCTTAGTCACAATGCCATTACCTACCGCCACCACTTCCGAACCATAGGGAGCGCCATAATCAATACCTTGGTGAAACTGTAGCTGATTGCTGTAGGGTCTTCTGCGCCAGCCAAAGGGACTGGCAATTCGCTTAGTGCCCGGGGCGGGATTAGCTAGCTTCTGGTTTTTAGGGCTAAAACTACTGTTTTCTCTTGGAAACGAGACGACAAGACTACTGCGAGACAGTTGGGGGAATTTTGGTCTAACTGAAGTACGATAAGCCTGACTAGATTTGACCTTAGCCGGCACTGCAACCTCTAGTTTTGAGCTGGCTAAGGGACGTAGCCTTTCTTCCCAGGCAAAACCACACTGGGCAGTTCCCCTCACTCCCAACGCAGCCAGAGAAACACCCGAGCGCCTTTTGGCGCGCCATTTAGACTGAAGCGATTTTTGCCTCACGGGGCTTGCTACTGAGTTTTGAGCAGATAGCGGCGAATTGGTTCGAAAGAACTTCTGGCGATCGCTTAACCGAGACTTGCCTCGATTGCAGGACAAAAATAGGTTATTGGGGAGGAGTGAAGCTGCAGCCTGACCCAGCCATGAATCCAAGTCCATGAGATTCCCATCCTTTACTTCTGTAGGACAAAATAAAGCCGGCTCATCACAAGAAGCCGGAACTGGCGGAATTCTTAACTGCTTAGCAACGGATATTGACTCCGCCGAAGAATCTATTCCCCGCGCAGAATTTGCTATTGCACCCGGCGTTATTCCAGCAATTAGTAGCCCTAGCGCGATCGTCTTCACCATTGTTAGCCTAGTATTTTGCTCGTTATAAACTTAGTAATATTTATGTATATATATAAATATATCCTTACATATATTCACATATTTCTCGGTTTTTTCAAAAATCAACTTAAATTACTAAACAGAAATAATCTTAAACAGACAATTTCGCCTACTTTTTGGATATAGATCTATAGATATATATGATGTCAAACTTAAACTTAATTTCTCGCCGTCAATTCAATCGAGCCTGTATGGCTGCTGCTGGTTTGGGAATGGCGATCGCCCTGAATAGTTGTGGTACGAGTCAATCTGGGGCAGGACAGTATGAAGCAACGGCTAAAGCTACCTATACCTGGGTGGTCAATTACGATAGCGACCCCCTGGAAGGAAAAAGAGGACGTGACGTCGAGTTTGAGTCCGCTTCTTTGATGAATGTCAACGGCGAAAAACCCGCTGGGGCAGTGTATCAAGACGATAATGAAATTTGGTGGCCCAAACAGCCTCCCAAGCCCACCCTAGACGAGCGGGAAGCCGAGCAAAAAAGCTCTGCCGAAAAAATTGGCAAGCCAGAACTACGCCGCCAGGTTGAGTATCGGGTTAAGTTTAATCGCGATGGCGAAAGACTAAATCTACCTACCAATCCTCAGGTTTATCGTCGAGTAGTGCAAAACTATCCTGACGTACCGTTAAACTTCACTTTGGGAGTCAATAATGGTTCGGTAACTAAAGCCACTCCAGTAAATAACTAAATCCTGAAAGAGAATTAGCTTTGTTCTAATTTGCTAGTTTTTAGTGATGGGCGATCAGAAACAGTCGCGGAAATCAACTCGATCTCTGCGGCTGATGAATATTACTTGCTACTTTTCCAGCGATCGATTGGAATACAGTCAATATCTAAAGTATCGAGAGTTCGAGCCACGACAAAATCGACCAAATCCTCAATTGTCTGAGGGTGATGATACCAAGCAGGAATAGCCGGCACAATTTTTACCCCAGCTTCTGCCAATGTAGTTAGGTTACGGAGGTGAATCAAGCTAAATGGTGTTTCTCGCGGCACAACCACTAAGGGCTTACCTTCCTTAATCTGGACATCTGCCGCCCTTTCGAGCAAATCCGAACTCAAACCCGCCGCTATTTTGGCAACCGTACTCATGCTACAGGGAATCACCACCATGCCCAAAGTACGGAAAGAACCACTAGCAATGTTATCCCCCACATCTCCCCAGCGATGGCAGTTGAGCACCCCGCCCTTCATAACCCCAGCTTTTTCGCGCCAAAACTGTTCCTGCTGTTCTGGTTCGCTGGGCATCCGAATATCTTCTTCTGCTTGCCAAACCATATAGGTAGCTCGGGAAGCAACTAACTCAATGGTATAGTCCGCCGCTAATAAATACTTCAGAGCACGTACAGCATAGATTAGCCCCGAAGCACCACTAACGCCGATAATTAAGGGTTTGGTCATGTAATATGTAGAGAAATTAAATTAAGCCTTCAAATTCTAGTTCTTCGATCATCTGTAAACCACGAGGATCGCCGACTTTGAGAATAGCACTTCTCGCATCATCTTTGACGCTGAAATCATCATCTTCCACCAGAGATTCAATTAAAGCATCGATCGCCGTAGCATAGACAACGTTGGAAGGAAGCTCGCGACACAGTTGCCCAATTGCCCAGGCACAGTTACTGCGGACTGCCGCTGTCTTATCTCGTCTCAAGCCTTGAATTAGGGGCGGAATAGCCGCAATAATATCTTCGTAATTGAGTGGTGCAATTTGCGCTAGACCACTAGCCGCCCACAGCCGGACGGCCGAAATATCGGTTTTGAGAGCGTGAATTAGGGGTTCGACGGCGCGTCTATCTTTACTATTACCCAATGCCCAAACAATTCCCTTGCGCACATAACCATTAAAATCTTGCGCCAACAGCTCAATTAGTGGTTCCACCGCTTTTATATCGGGATTACGCCCCAAGGCGTAGGTCGTGCTGACTCTGATTAAGGGACAGACATCCTTCAACAGCTCAATTAAAATGGGAATAGAACGCTTATCTTCCAGTTCGCAAAATGCCCGGGCTGCCAACATCCGCTCTTCAGCTTTATCCGACTGTAACAGTTCCAACATGCGATCGGGGTCTGGAGGCGGAATATCCCCAACAGCATGGACGGCATCGACTCGATCTAGAGGACTGTCTGTTTCTGCGTCAATTAAATTTAGCTCATCGTTTATCATTATCACTCAGGGTCGCTCTAGTCGCTTTCGGCTGGTTAGTTCCTACTCAGCAGTTAAAATCCTATATTTTACCTTCTCTTCTCTTATAGTACTAGTCAATCGCTAAACGGATAATAATCAGCAATCGTTGTTGATGACCGATCAAAGTTGCAATATCTGACGGTCAGAATAAAGCAGGGAGCATTCATCCGTGGCTGAAAACTAATAGTTCTCAGTTCAAGGCTCTCAGTTCAAGTTCTATATCAAAATCTGTACTATTCAATACGGGCAAATGTTTGAGTTATGCTTCTAATTGTAGATATCTAGATACGGCAAAGATAACATAGGGTCAATGTAAGACAAAGACTATGTCTATGTTGCAACAACTAATTGAGCTAGATACGGATACTTTAAAATCTTTTTGCCATCGCCCTGAATTGATTTTAGCTGAAGATATTGCGTTGCAAATTGCTGTGGCGACTCATATTAATACACCTCGCAATTTATTAGAAATATTAGCAAGTAGCGAGATGCCAGAAATTGCCGAAGCAGCACAAATGCATGTTAGCTATGGAGGAGAGTTAGACAGAAATTGGGAAGATGCAGTTGAAGCTAAATTAAAGTCTCGCTATTTAGGGCAAAACGATCGCCTGGCAGTAGAATTATTTAAAATAGCCCCTCTTCCCATATATTTCCTCAGTGAATATGTTCCTCCAGAGTATTTAATTCAAGGTTTAGAAAATCCTTATTTAACTAAACGCGATCGCTTGCAGCTATTAACTAGATTGGCACGAGAATCTACTTTAGAGCCTCGTTTGCACGCAGCCGAATCAGTTGATACTCCAATTGCAGTCTTAGAAGAATTAATCGGCGATTTAGAATCATCTGTCAGGATAGCAGTGCAACATAATCCTAATTTTTCTGAAGAGTTTT
>JBCBIN010000068.1:0-12167 GCA_038524555.1 Cyanobacteria bacterium J06623_7
TTTATATATGCTTGTTTTTTTTGAACTTTCTGAAGTAAGCTTGGCAGCATTTATTATTCAAAGAAATCGAAGGTCGTCAAAAGTTACTAGTTCAGCAAAATCTTATTTATGACTCAGCCAATTCTCACACTTTTTTATCAATTTAATCCTTGGAATAGTAGCATTGGAGGAATTCAAACTGTCATAAAATATTTTCTTAAGTATGCTGCCGATGGGTTTCAGGTTCGTTTAGTGGGGACAGGAGAGCCGGGGGAACGGATTGGAGTGTGGCAAACCAAGGAATATGAGGGTAAGCAAATTGAATTTATGCCCCTGATTGAATTGGCAGATGACAATGTGCGTCACTTAGTGCCGACGACCTTGAAATACACTGCGGCTTTAATGAAGCAGAATTTTTCCTCGGACTTTATGCATTTTTATCGTCTGGAATATGCTTTAGCGACCTTTAATTGGTCTGGAGAAAAAACCCTCAGTATCCAAAACGATACTCGCAAACAGATGGATGCAAGCGCGTGTAACGATGCGATTCTCTGGCAGAAGTTTCCTCGAATATATTTTGCTCTAGAAAGTCTGTTGATGCGGCAGTTCGAGCGAGTTTATTCTTGTCATACAGAGTCAGTGGAGTTCTATCGGCACCAGTATCCCCAGCTTGGCGATCGCTTCGAGCATCTCAAGAACACCGTCGATCTAGAACTGTTTTATCCTTTAGAACATCTCGATAAAGAGCAAAAGCGCCAAGATCTCGCCCAAAGAATGGGCTTGCCCGCACAAACTCGATTTGCCCTGTGTGTAAATCGACTACATCCCCAAAAGGATCCTTTACTTCTAGTCCAAGCTTTTGCTCGGCTACAGCTACCTAATGTTCATTTGTTGGTGGCGGGAGATGGAGAGTTGCGGGAGGTCGTTGAGGCGGAAATTGTGCGTTTAGGGCTAACTTCTCAGATTACCTTGCTCGGTTTAGTTACACCCCAAGAAGTGGCTGAGCTTTATCGTCTCAGCAGCGTTTTTGTCGTTAGTAGTGCTTATGAAGGAGTGCCCATTGTCGCTCTTGAAGCTTTGGCTTGTGGAGTTCCTGTCGTTGGTACTGAATGTGGCGAAATTCCTCTAATTGTTACCCCAGCCAGCGGCATTGTCTGTCGAGATCG
Organism: Cyanobacteria bacterium J06623_7; assembly: GCA_038524555.1. GTDB lineage: Bacteria > Cyanobacteriota > Cyanobacteriia > Cyanobacteriales > Xenococcaceae > Waterburya. The sequence continues at coordinate 1,146 of JBCBIN010000068.1, forward strand.
CCAGCCTCAAACAATGGCTGAGGCACTGAATCGAGTTCTGAGTCAGCCAGAGCATTTTACTCAACAAGCCTGTATTGAAGCGGCTCAACCTTACAGCGCCCAAGCAGTAGTTTCTCAAGTTTACCAAACCATGTTGACTGCCTTTAATCAAACGTCCCATAAATCCCCAGAATACGTTCAGCTATGAAAATTGCAGTTATTGGCGTTAAAGGTCTGCCAGCGGGACAGGGTGGCATTGAACGTGCCGGTCAAGAACTCTATCCGCGATTGGTACGCCTCGGTCACTCTGTAGATCTGTATGCTCGTCCTAGTTACACTAAAAAGCGAGGTTTTTCTCGCTATGAATATCAAGGAGTGCAGGTAATTGGCTTACCTGCTTTGCCTTTGGGCAGTTTCGATGCTCTTTTTTGCTCGGCTATGGGGTCTTTAGTTTGCAGCTTGGCAGACTATGATGTAGTTCATTTTCACGCTTTGGGTCCGGCATTATTTAGCTGGCTACCCCAATTAAGCACCTCCGCCAAGATAGTGGTGACCTGCCATGGATTGGATTGGCAGCGAGCAAAGTGGGGGAAATTGTCCAGTAGCGTAATTTATTTGGGAGAAAAGGCCGCCGTTAAATACGCCGATGACATTATTGTTGTTTCCCAAGATCTACAACAATATTTTGCTCAAACCTATGGTCGCAACTCGGTTTATATTCCCAATGGGCCAGGAGGATTTACTCCTACTACCGGCAACTCGAACTATCTCAATCTTTTGAATCTAGAGCCTCAAAGATACCTGTTGTTTTTAGGTCGGCTGGTGCCAGAAAAGCGCCCCGAGTTGTTAATTAAGGCTTTTCAGCGACTCAGACCTCAAGGGTGGAAACTGGTCTTGACTGGAGATAATAGCAACACAGAAAAATATGTCCTACGGCTGCGCCAACTAGCAGAAGATAATCCCCATATCTTGTTTACCGGAGAGCTACGAGGCAAGCCTCTGGCGGAAATTATTCGCGGGGCGGGTTTATTTGTTCTGCCATCCGATTTAGAGGGATTACCGTTGGTAATGTTAGAAGCTATGCATGAGGGAGTTCCCGTTTTAGCTAGCGATATTCCTCCCCATCGTCAATTGATTGAAGATGATAAGGGATTTTTGTTTCAAGCTGGTCAGCTAGATTCCTTGGTCGAACAGCTTAAAACTGCTTTAGACAAAACAAGTCTCCGGCAGCAAATGGCATTGCGGGCTCAACAGCACATTGTTGCTCTCTACAACTGGGACAAGATTGCTCTAGATAATCTTAGTGTTTACTCTCAACTAGTTTCCGGAAATGGATTTTCCCCGGAAGAATCCATCTCAACTCTCCAGCAAAATCAAGATGTTGCCTAATTTTTATCATGATGACTGATAAACGACTTCTGGTTCTGGTAGCTTTGTTGGTAGCGATCGCCAGTCATTTTGGGCTAGGACAAATTATCTCTCTCCAGTCGCCAGATTCTGGTTTAGTGCCAGCGGCTAGGGCCAGATTAGCAACAGAATGGCAGTCCGTGACTGTTGGCGGAGGAGGCTATATTACGGGCGTTTATCCTCATCCAAAGGAACCCGACCTAGTCTACGTTCGTACCGACAATGGAGGGTTTTATCGCTGGTCTGGTCAACAATGGCAACCTATTACTGAGCTGCTTCCGCGAGGAGATTGGGATTATGACCATAATTCTGGAGGCGAGGCTCTGGGATTAGATCCGCAGAATCAAGAGGTAGTTTATGTCGCAGTAGGGAAATATAGCGATCAACCGGGTACGATTTTTAAATCTACAGATCGGGGACAAACTTGGCTAACATCTGATTTGGCTACCCCGATGGGGGGGGATGAAGATAAGCGCTGGGCGGGTCAACGTCTGGCAGTGAGTCCCGCTAATAGCAAGCTAGTTTTGTTTGGTTCTCGCAGAGAAGGGTTGTGGCGATCGCTAGATGGTGGTTTTAGTTGGCAGCAAGAGAAAGGATTACCCGACAAGCTGCAGCAGGGAATAGGAGTCTTGAATGTGGCTTTTGACCCCCAGAAAAATCATATAGTCTATGCCAGTGTATATGGGGATGGAGTTTATCAGTCTAGGGATGATGGCGTTACCTGGAGTCCTTTGGTTGGTAGTCCGCCTAAGGTAATGCAGCTTCAGGTGGCTCAAGATGGAACGGTTTATACTACCAATCATCGATCGCCTCAAGTTGCCAAATATAGTGCCGGAACCTGGCAGGATATCAGTCCGGGGGGCATAATTCATAAAAATTTTAATGCTTTGGGAGTGCATCCCGAAGAAGCTCAAACTTTAATCGTTAGCGAGGGAGAAAAGGGTCGAGGGCAGATTTTTTACTCTCAAAATCGTGGTCAGAACTGGCGTAAGTTGCGTTCTAGGGTCAAGTTTAAAATGCCTTGGCTAGCACCAGAGTTTTTCAACGATCATCCTGCCGCTTTGGCTTTTGATGCCCAGACTCCTCCTCAGGTTTGGCTTACCGATTGGTTTAGCGTTTGGCGCACCTCCACTCCTTTAGACTCTCCAGTATTATGGTCCAGTCAAATTGCTGGCATTGAACAAACGGTGGTATTTAGCTTGGCTGCCCCCCCAGAGGGTGCAAAGTTAATCAGCGGCATTGCCGATCAGGATGGTTTTTATCATCGGGATTTAACTCAGTCTCCTCAAGCTCGTTTGGGATTTCAGCGGCGTGGCTTTAAGCTTTCTCAATTAAACTTAACTGGCAATCGCTATTTGGACAATTTTTTCCAAGATACCTTTCATCTGGCCTTCTGCCAAAATGCACCTCAAAACCTGGTTAGAGTCGGAGGACAGCGTTGGCGGGAGACCTATTTGGGAGCGACCTCTAGCGATGGCGGACGTTCTTGGCAACCTTGGCAGCAAATTCCGGCAGACAAACTGTTTATGCGAGTGGCAATAGCCCCAGACGAGTCAGCGCACTATGTAGTAACGGTTAGTGAAGACTTGCCCCTGGTTACTTTCAACAATGGTCAAACTTGGACGGAGGTTACGGGACTACCTGCTGGAGAACCTGGCCCCTGGAATTGGAACCAACCCCTGGCTGCTGATGGACAAGATAGCGATCACTACTACTACTACAGTGAAGGACGTGTTTATGGCAGTCGAGATGGTGGCCGCACGTTTCAAATGCTGGCGACGAAGCTACCTCAGGCTCAAAGATATGTCTTGACCACAGTACCCGGAAGCTCAGGCGAAATTTGGCTGAGTTTAGACCGGGGAGGACTCTATCATTCCCAGGATGGGGGTAACTCCTTCGAGCGAATCAAATCAATTGCCGCAGCTCATCTAGTAACGGTAGGAAAAACCATGACCCCTCGAGATTCAGCCCCAGTTTATGTCTATGGTAGTCTGGCAGATGGTCGCTCTGGCTTATTTGTGTCTCAAGACTACTCCGCCCCATGGCAACAAATTAGTACCTTAACTCAAACGCCCCGCTCAATTAAAGTTCTAGTGGCTAGCCAACAAGAACCAGGGCTGATTTTTGCCGGTACAGACGGTCGGGGAATTTACTATCGGCAGTTTGAGGCTTCGGTAATGAGTTCTAGTCCCCCTGTCCCAATTATTTCAGACACTTAAACAGCTAGGTAACTATTTCTCTTGTCAGCCCCACCCATAATAGAACAATAACAATGCTACGTATTTTAATTGTTGATGACCAAAAAAGTATCCGAGAAACCTTAGCGACGGTTCTCACTTCCGAGCCTGACTTTACAGTAGTCGGAGCGGCTCATAACGGGGATAACGCCCTCAAGCTAGCTCGGGAATACTCCCCAGATTTAATGCTAGTAGATCTAGAAATGCCTGGAGTTAACGGGCTTAAACTAACCCGCATAATTCACCAAGATTTTCCCAGCATCAAAGTTATTGTCTTGAGCATGCACGATCAAGATAGCTACATTCAAGAAGCTTTGCAGGCGGGGGCGATGGGTTATTTGCTTAAAAATACTCCAGCCAAAGATTTAACCGAAGCAATTCGCTTTGTTGCCCGTGGTTACACACAATTTAGCCCTGGACTACTCCATAAAGTAATTGCCCCCCAAAGCAACCTGTTTCCCAGAAAATCTCGTTCCACAACAGCCAATCTCTCTCTAGCCGTAGCCGAGAATTCAAAATCAGTTGGCCCGAGCGATCGCCAGTTAGGTCAACCTCGTTATCGCCGCAAGTCCTGGCGCTCATTCTTACCCTATTGGCTGTTGGGTAATGCGGCTTTGCTGGGAATGGCGTTGCTTTACTTAGGCTTGAAAAGTCCTACCTACACCAGTAAATGGGCCATCAGCCTACCTTCAAGGCAAAACTCCAGCAGCGTTAGTATTCCTGATGTCGGCTCCGTCAGTTCCAATTCCGAATCTCCTTACCGTAACAGCTTATTTGACCCGAGAGAGGACTATAAATTCTTGGCTCGTAAAAAAGAAATTCTTACCCAAGCCGCTCAAAAAGTCGGCATGAAGCGTCAAGAATATGGCAAGCCAGAAATTGAGATTGTTGACAATACAACGATGATGGAACTGTCGGTGGAAGGGGATACTCCCCAAGAAGCCCAACAAAAGGCGATCGCTCTACAAGAAGTCATCGAGCAAAAAATTCAACAGCTCCGAGATGGTCAAATTAGTCAGACCGACCGTAACCTCCAAGCTAGCTTAGAAAAATCTCAATCGACCCTAGAAGAAGCTCGAGCCAAGCTAGCGAATTTTCGCAATAGTTCTGCCCTAGGGGCTAGAGATAAAGCCGGTAATTTATCAGCCAATTTGGAAGAATTACGACGGCAGGCAGCAGAAGCAGAGGCGCAGCTACAGCAATCCAAGGTTCAAGTGCAGCGACTGGCAGATAATCTAGGAATGTCTACCGACACCGCTCGGGATGCCTTTGCCCTTCATTCCGACTCCTTATTTCAGCAGTATTTGGCAGAATATACCCGCTTGAGTGGTGAATTGGTAACTATTGAGGCTAAATATCAGTCAGACAGTCCCAACGTCGTAGGAAAACTACAGGAAGTAGCTCAAGCTCGTCAGTTAATGCTCGAGCGCGGTGGCAACGTCCTTCAGCGTACTCCCTCGCCCCAACTTCTAGAGCAGCTGAACTTGAGTACGGGAAATGAAAATAATTCTTATCGGGGCAGTCTTCTCCAAGACATTGTCTCTTTGCAGTCAGAAAGTGATGGTTTAGCGGCTAAATCCCAGGAATTAGCTCGCCAAGTCCAGCAGTTAGAAACCAAAGAACAAGAGCTCGTCCAGCAAGATACAGTTCTCTCCAAACTTCAGAAAGAAGTCAAATTTGCCGAAACAGTATATTCCTCCAATCTGGCTAAATCCCGCCTAGCAGAGAGCAATCTCTATGACGCCTATCCCCAAATTCAGGTAGCAATTCAGCCTAATGTTCCCGAAAAACCCAGCTCTCCCGACCCTAGTGCTGTCACTTTGGGAACCTTGATGGCTTCGATCTTTTTGACCACCGCCCTTACTTCTTGGTGGGCCACCAGCAAGGAAGCAATTCCCGCTCTTTCCCAATCCCAGAACAACCATAATCATCGAGTATTAGCTTCTAGCGTCGATCTCAAAACCTTACTCAAAAAATAAGCTGTTATTCCCCTATCATCATGCCCAGAGTATCTGTAATCATTGCGGCCTATAATCTCATGGCCTACCTACCCGCTACCATTACTAATGTTTTTGCTCAGACCTTCACCGATTTTGAGCTAATCGTGGTGGATGACGGCAGCAGCGATAACACTTCAGAATGGGTGTCTCAGCTCACTGACCCCAGAGTAAAACTAATTACTCAAGAAAATCAGGGATTAGCCGGGGCAAGCAACACGGGGGTTTCCCAGGCTCAAGGTGAATACATTACCTTTTTGGATGCAGACGACTTGTGGGAACCCAGTAAGCTAGAGCAGCAGGTGCAAGTTTTGGATAATCATCCTGAAGTGGGAATTGTCTATACTTGGGTGACCTACATGAATGATGGCGGCGCATCTACCGGACGCATTGTTAAAACCGAGGCTGAAGGATTTATTTGGCCAGACTTGATTGAAGTAAATCAAATTGAATGTGGCAGTGTGGTGATGATCCGCCGGAGCTGTTTTACTGAAGTCGGATTATTTGACACTAACCTCAAGTCCTTCGTGCAAGATTGGGATATGTGGCTAAGGCTAGCACTCAAGTACCAATTCAAAGCGATTCGCCAGCCCCTAGTTTACTATCGCCAACGAGCCAGTAGTGGTTCACGAAATTTAGTAGAGATGGAGCGCAGCTTCAATTTAGTTTTGCATAAAGCCCGGGCGACAGCACCTCTAGAGCTAAAGCCTTTGGTAGATCGCGGTTATGGTTTTGCCTATTTTTGTCTGGCTTGGAAAGCGCTGCAAAATACCAAACCTGACTATCGAGCAGCTAGTAAATTCCGTCAAATTGCTTTAGCCAAACACCCCCAGAGATTGTGGACGAAAGAAAACCTCCGTCTTTTATTAGCGATCGCTCTAATGCGCCAATTTGGTCGAGAAAACTATCTCAAAATCGTCGGACAAATGCAGGCTTGGCGTAGTTGGCTAAGTCCAGCCGCAGCGATTAAAACCAAAGCTGTCCGTTAATTTTCGCTCCCGGTCTTCGATAATCTTGCCCTTAATAATATCTGCCAAAATGTTTGGGAAAAATATTAAAAATATTTTTAATAATGACGATCTGCAGCCGCAAAATTTGCCGGAACAGGTGGTGTGGTATCTAGCGATCGCCACCTACCCTCTATACCTAATTGGTTCGCTTTATATCATCGTGCCCTTAGTCGGTCTAATCTTTACTGGCTATGGTTTGTGGCAATGGCGGATGCAAACTTCGACGACTCCATTCTCGAGCCGAGTACTCATCTCCCCTAGTGCCTGGGTCTGGCTGGCGGCGGGCTTAATCATTGAAATAGCGATGCTGGTAGGTCACTTCAACTTTGACTTGGGTATCAAGCTCATGGCATTTTCAACGATCAATAATTGGTATCGTCGTTGGGCAATTATTCCCATGTTTATCTTGTTGGGGCAATTTCTGATTCGTCCCCGGCTAATTTATCGTGCAGCCTGTATCATTGCTTTGGAGACAGGCGGGGTAATTGTGGTCGGCACCGTGTTAGCGACCCTAGGAATGCCAGAAATTGACTATATTTCGCCTCTATCCGCTTTTGGCGGCGGTAACGATCACTATCATATATATCTATTTCAGAATGCTTTAGAAGAGCGAATTTATTCTTTTACACCCTGGTACACCGCCACGGGAACCTTGGGTAACTTTTTCTTCTTTTTGGCACGGGAGGAAAAGGTCAAACAATGGCGCTATGCTGGCATCATCTCCGCTCTCATCATGGTGCTAGTTTCCCAATCACGGGCTGCTTTGCTCTGTATTCCCTTCGTGTTAACAATAGTTTGGCTCGTGCAAAATATTGCTTACCCCAGAACGCAAATCATCTCTTCTGTAGGCTGTTTTATTCTGGGTATATTCTCATTCCAAATTAGCAAATCAGTTAGTTGGGCACAGGAGCAGTTTAATAATTTTCGGGGTAAAGATTCTCTCTACTCTTCTCGCACCCGCAATATTCTCTATCGTATGACGATAAAGTCTTGGTGGGAAGATGCGCCAATTTGGGGTCACGGACGAGTTCCTGAATATGGACCTAGGGTGGTAGGGAACATGCCCATCGGCACGCACAATACTTGGTTAGGGGCTCTTTATACCTTTGGTTTAGTCGGATTTTCGGCTTTTGCGATCGCCACTTTTTTCTCTTTGTTTAACCTTCTAGCTCGAACCCGTCAGTCTCATACAGCCCGAGTGGGACTATGCTTGTTCATTAGTTTATTTGTCTCCAGCTTTACCGACAGTATTGAATACATTACCTATGTTTACTGGCTGGCCTTACTGTTTATTGGGGTGGCTTTAAGAGAACAACAGGAAGAATTAGAACTGGCCCAACAACCAATTGATTCTCCTGCTTGGCAGCTTAATTAACGCAATTTTTTTAATATTTTATTTTTAATATTTTTTTGAACCTAATTTTTCCCAGATCGATGCCACAAATCTCCATAATCATTCCCGCCTATAACGCCGCCGCTACCATTGGTGCGACTATTGCTTCCGTCCAGCAGCAAACCCTGACCGATTGGGAGTTAATTGTCGTTGATGATGGTTCCACAGATAACACTAAGGGCATTTTGAACCACTTGAGTGAGCCAAGATTGCAAATAATTCCTACTGTCAATGGTGGTGTGGCTGCTGCGCGCAACCTCGGTGTAGATCGAGCACAAGGCCAATATATTGCGTTTCTCGATGCCGACGACCTCTGGGTGGAAGATAAATTAGCCCAACAGCTCCTGGCTCTAAATCAGAATCCTCGGGCGATCGCCGCCTATAGTTGGACTTGCTTTATGGACGAACAGCAAGATGGCTACGTTTATCACTCTTCCCCACCCTATGACTATCAGGGAAATGTTTATCCTCGTCTACTTCAGGGAGACTTTATTCACAGTGGTTCTAATACCCTAATCCTGAAGACGGCTTTAGAGCGGGTAGGTGGTTTCGATCCAGCTTGTAATGGTTGTGAAGATTGGGATATGTGGCTGCGGCTCTCTGCCCAAGGAGAGTTTGCGGTAGTGCCCCAGTATCAAATTATGTATCGTCGCGCCCTTGGCTCTGCTACTACTAACGTGGCCAAGATGTACCAGCAGGCATTGTACACCGTTAATAAGGCCTATCAAAATGCTCCGCAAGAATTACAGCACCTGCGCTCCCACACAGAGGGGAATCTTCATCTATACATTGCCAGCCTGTACTTACAACATGGCAATAGTTTTGCCCAGACTCAACGTGCAGCCCAACATCTGAAATGGTCACTACAAACATACTGGCCTATGGTGCATGAGCCTTTTATGCAGAAATTAGCGATTAAACTGGCTCTGCGCTATTTACTACCGGGACAGTGGGGGCGGCGGATTTTTGAGCAGTTACGAGCCCTCATTGCCATGAAAGACCCCCGCCGGGTCAGCTAACTAGGAGTCATGAGATGAAAGGACCCCAACCCACAATCGGCCTAATTCATAACTACGACCTAATCGATGAAGTTATAGCCAGTATGAATATTACCTTTCAAGATTATTGCCATAATTTTGAAGGCAGCTTTATGTTTGGCTATATCAAGGCGCTTCAGCTAGCTGGAGTACGTCCAGTCTTATTTTGCATCACGGCTCAAGTGCGCCAACCAACCAGATTTGTACATGGCCCTACTGGTGCTACGATCTGCGCTTTGCCCTATGCTCCCGCCTATAGTTTTTATCTCAGCCTTAAGCGTAACTCGCTCAAAGCGTATGGTGGCGAGACCGGTCAAGCTTTTAAAGATATTGAGGATGGTAATCAGCTACGCCGTTCTAGTCTAGCGGGGGTTAAAGATTTCAGTAAAAGTATCGGCACCTATTTGGCGACGCCTCTCTCCCTACTGGGGCAAGCCTTACAACAAGAACAATGTCAGGCTTTGTTGTGTCAGGAATATGAGTATGCTCGATTTGATGCCTGTGTCTGGCTAGGGCAGCGCCTTAATTTACCCATTTATGCCTGTTTTCAAGGATTAGACCGAACTCAAAGTATTGTCGAAGCGGTTATTCGCAGGCGATCGCTCGAAAAATGTGCTGGTTTGATTATTGCTTCTGGTCGAGAAATTCAGCGAGTCCAAACAACCTATCGTTTTCCTGCCGGCAAAATCCATCAAATATTTAATCCTTTAGCCTTTCCTCTCCCGGAACCTCAGGAGAAAGCTGCTACTAGAGCCGAGCTAGGTCTTAAGGCTACTGCTAAAGTAGTGGTTTGGCATGGACGGGTCGAAATTGCCCAAAAAGGCTTAGACATTTTACTCCAGGCTTGGCGCATTATCTGTAATGCTCGCCCCCAAGCAGATGTGCAGCTATTGATTATTGGCACCGGTAGCGATGCTCCCAAATTCCAACGGCAAATTACGGCTTTAAAGCTAACTCAGGTGATTTGGCTCAAGCAATTTATTAGCGATCGCCATCTCTTGAGCCGTTATTTAGGGGCTGCAGATCTCTACACCCTGCCTTCCCGGCAAGAGGGTTTTCCTCTCGCACCGATTGAAGCGATGGCCTGCGGTTTGCCAGTGATACTAGCTGATGCGGTAGGTTCCAGGGATATTTTGCCTCGGGAACGGGCTGATGGCGGAATTATTGTGCCCCGGGAGCAGCCCCAAGCTCTGGCAACTGCCATTGCCACCCTACTTGACGACCCGAGTCTCAGACAAAAATTAGGTCGGCGGGCACAGGCTAGAGCTCAAGACAGTTTTTCCCTGACGGCGATCGGGCAGCAAATGCGAGAAGTACTGCTCGGTAAGCAAGCAGATTTAATCGTACCTAATCTACCGTCTTTGTAATTTATTAGTTATTAACTGACCTTAAGCAAAACCATGGAAAATCAATATCTTAAATGAGATAAGCAAAAAAGATTCATCAACCCTTTAGCCTTACCCAGCCTCAACAGATTAATCAGTCCGTAAAATCAATTATTAATCCAAATTAAGCTCATGTCTCACCCTTCTAATCTATCTATCCCAGAGCCTCCAATCCAGTGGCATCCCCGGCAAATCTGTGCTGCTATCTTCGGCTTGAGCTGGCTGACTCTTCAAGTAGGGACTCCCTTGTTTTGGCTGTTTGAGCGAGGATTTGACCCACAGCCCCGACAGTTTGGCTGGCAAATGTATACCAATATGGCAGGAGGAGATCGCTTTCAAATCTCGACTAAAAATCTTCAAACTCAATCAATCAACCTAGAGCAACATACCCATAACATCAGGCCGGGACTAGACTATGACACCATATTTCTGGCATATCTATGTCAAAAATTTCCTCAGGCGCAAGCAGCCCAGCGTATCTCTTTAAGAGAAAACCAGCCCCTCAACTACCAATGTCCACAATAAGCTTTATCCCTATTCACAACCCCAGTATGATAATTAAAATCATTTTTTAAGT
>JBCBIN010000069.1:0-12160 GCA_038524555.1 Cyanobacteria bacterium J06623_7
TAACTATCTTTGACTTTCGCTAAACCTGAGATTAACCTGGGGTTGGCAATGCCAAAACCGAGACGTAGACCCGCGAGAGCAGTGTTCTTCCTGCCATGGTGCAATTTGCCAGGTGGTGGTGGCTTCTAATTCAAATAAGACCTGAAGCAGTGGAATATACCGCCGAACCGCAGGATAGACTTCCGCAATAGTTTGTAGTCGATTGGTAGCAGGATCGATCCATCTTTCTACCGTTGCTGTATATCCCGGAACTAAAAAATGTGGCGAATTGGCTAAATTGAGAATATTTTGTAGACCATGACACAATTGAGCATGCCATTGAGTTTGTTTGCTGGGGTCCACACCATAAATCAAGTCTCCTCCCGGAGTAAACAAGGCAATTCCTTTGAAGACTTGAGGTAAAATACCGCTCATTGATTACTTACGCCCGATCTGATTAAACTTCTTGAGGCTGATTTTTGACTTCGAGCTCTAACTTAAAGTTTTAACCTAAATATTTTAATTCACATCAGGCTTTCCCAAAAAATTAAACCCGAAAATGGCATTTAGTCGCTCTACAAAACGGGCTAAGTAATAACGATCTTGCCAACAAGAACGGTCCAGTGATTGATTAAGCTAGTCTCGGTTGAGATTTAAGACTAGACTCTGCCTCTGAGCATCATAGCCATTTCGTTAGCGGTAGGAGACATTTCCAAAGCTGTTTCCTCGGTGATTCTACCTTCTTCGTACAGACTGAATAGAGCCTGATTGGTAGTTATCATCCCGTCGTATTCACCATCTAGCATCAAATTATGAATATCGTCATACATACCGCGCTTAATGTAGTCTTTAACGGTATCGGTATTAACCATAATATCGTGATAGGCGGCGCGTTTGCCATCAGTGGTGCGGCATAGTCCTTGGGAAATTACGGCCACCAGAGACTCGGAAAGAGCAATTCGCATCGCATCCTGTTCTTCCGCACTATAAAGAGTCAAAATACGCTCGATGGTTTTGACCGCACTGTTGGTGTGTAGGGTTCCCATTACTAAGTGCCCCGTTTGCGCTGCTTTTAAAGCTGTATTCACCGTTTCGCGATCGCGCATTTCTCCCACCAGGATAATATCCGGGTCTTCCCGCAATGCCGCCTTGAGAGCGTTATCAAACTTGCGCGTGTTAATACCAACTTCTCTCTGCTTAATTAGAGAGCGCTTACTACGATGAACAAATTCAATCGGGTCTTCAATCGTAATGATGTGCTTAGCATGCTCGGTGTTGATGTAGTCTACCATCGCCGCCATAGTCGTTGATTTACCCGAACCAGTAGGCCCAGTTACCAAAATCAAACCCTTATGTTCGTCAGAGATATCTTGGAATACGGGGGGCAAACCTAATTCATCAATAGTTAAGATCTTTAAGGGAATCAACCGCATGACCATAGCTGGTCCCCGCAGAGTATCAAAAACGTTAATCCTAACCCGGGCAAATTCGTACTGAGTTGCCCCATCAAACTCTAGTTCTCGCTTAAACTTTTCGACTTCGCTATCGCTCAATACTTCGTACAGCCAACTCATAAAAGTATTGGAGTCTGTTTTGGGATATTCGGTTAACGCCATCTCACCGCGATCGCGCATTCGAGGTACTTCTCCTACCCCAACGTGAATATCGGAATATCCCTGGTCGTAGGCTTTTTTGATGATGTATTCCAAAGATGGTTGACCCGAAGACCTTTTGGGCTTGCTGCTGGCAGCGGTGGCTGGAGAATTTTTGGCAACTGCAGTTGAGGTTTTTATCTGTGTTTCTGCCAGGGAATTATTAGTCCTGCCAATGGTTGATGGTGGCGGTGGTGGTGGTGGTAGGGGACGAGACGGTTTGCCTGCTGGTCGTTCCATGTTGTTGAGTACTCAAAAACGATTGTTTTTTACAAAATTAGTATGCCCAAGAGCTCTGATTTTCTAACAGCTAGCGAGTTCACCCCATGGCTCGATCTCTGCCTTTTACCTAATGCTTTAATCTACTAAGCGATCGCTTTTTTAGTTTTTTTTGACACTCTTTTTCCTAACAAACTACATCCTTAAAATTGACTATTCTTATTCGACAAATCCTTTTCTCTAGGTGTCGGCTAGCATTTTTGGCTCGTTCTTCTCTCTGGCAACAATTTCACCTTAAAATCATGATTGGACAACTAACATAATCGCTTTAATATATCTAAGTATAAATACTCAGTCTTCTTTGTTAAGCGATTGTAAAGGACAAGATTAAATAATAATAAAGATACAATGTAAGTTAGAGAAATGTCCTTAAAACTAGCTTTAAACTCTGCTATATGGCTGGGGATCGACATGAAATTTAAAAAAAATAGCAATGTTTGGTGTTCAAATATGCTGATGGAAATATTGTCAAATGTAAAAATATATTTTAAAAATGATTTTTATTGATTAAGCTTTCTTATACTTAAGATAATCAAAGTAAATAAGAAGTCAAAACGGGCTTCATTATTGTTGTTGTTCATAGGTAAAGAAGAATTATGGAATTAGTCCGAAAGAGTAGCTATGTTGGCTTAATCAAGAGTTTTTTAGTGTGGAGTTTTACCCTAACTGTATGCCTGCTAGTGGTAGGGTTTCCGGTTGGAGCCTTGGTTGTAACCATCGGCTTGTTAGCGACCATCATTTTGCAGACAGTTTTACCCGCTAGTGCAGTTTTGCTAGTAACTAGCAGCATTTTTAGCCTCAATATTGCTATTGTAGTGGTCGGCGCGGCTGCTTTATCTCTCAAGGGAATTCACCCAGAAGAGGTAAGCTGGTTGAACTGGCTGCATGGAGAAAAGAATTTGGTGAACGCGCCCATATACGCTTCGTGCCCCTTAACTTGCCAACTAGAAGCTAACTAATTCCTCTTTTTTGTTTGCCGAACCAATTTGACAGGGTTAGTTAAGAGCTAGCATTAATCGGTAATTAGATCTAAAATTTCGTCCCCAGAAATAAATATTATCTGTAGATTGGCGATTAGCCTTGCAAGTAGCTTGTGGATCGCCAATACTCAATGAGAAAGCCCAGTATACTCTGGGCTTTCTCATTGTCTGGAATTTAGGAATTTAGTTCAATTAATTTTACTGTTGCGTTGAGAGATTATGACTAGACCAATTTCTGTAGGCGTAATTTTGGGGACTCGACCCGAGGCAATCAAGCTCGCGCCCGTAATTAAGTGCCTCAATCAGGTGGCTGAGATTAAAGTCTATTTAATTTTGACGGGTCAACATCGCGAAATGGTAGACCGAGTTATGGAGTTGTTCGATTTACAGGCAGATTTCGACCTCAAAATCATGAAGCCTAAACAAACCCTCAGCGGCATTACCTGCGATACCCTACAGGGACTGAGAGATATTTTTACTCAGATTAATCCCCAGCTAATTTTTGTTCAAGGTGATACGACTACCGCCTTCTCTGCTGCTTTAGCTGCTTTTTATCAACAAATTCCCATTGCTCATGTCGAGGCTGGTTTGCGGACAGACAATTTATATAATCCCTATCCAGAAGAAGCCAACCGGCGCTTAATTTCTCAGATTGCCCAACTTCATTTTGCTCCTACTGACCTAGCAGTAAAAAATTTGCAGCAGTCTGGAGTTACCGGAGCAGTACACCACACGGGCAATACCGTAATCGATACATTATTAACCGTAGCCAAGAGCCAGCCTCAATGTGAGATAACTAATTTAGATTGGTCGCAGTATCGAGTTCTATTGGCAACGGTACATCGTCGCGAAAACTGGGGTAAACCGTTAGCTGATATTCTACAGGGATTTAGCGCTATTTTAGAACGTTTTCCAGACACGGCGCTGCTGCTGCCTCTCCACCGCAATCCTACCGTCAGAGAGCCAATTCAGGCAGCCTTAGGTAATCATCCACGAGTATTTTTAACCGAACCACTCGACTATAGTCAATTAGTGGGAGCGATCGCCCGCTGTCATCTACTTTTAAGTGATTCGGGAGGACTACAGGAGGAAGCTCCTAGTCTTGGTAAACCCGTGCTAGTACTAAGAGAGACTACCGAAAGACCCGAAGCTGTAGAAGCCGGTACGGCAAAATTAATTGGTACCAATCCGACCGCTATTGTCGAGGCGGCTGCCGAATTGCTTGATAACCAACAGCGGTACGAACAAATGGCAACGGCAATTAACCCTTTTGGCGACGGGCATGCATCCGAACGCATTGTTAAAATTGCTCGGGATTATCTACTGAAGATGAGTAATTAAATTAGGGCGTGTCATCAATTGCTATTGCCAATTACCAACCAATACATAAGCCGCCCAATAATAGGGATGGGGTGGTAGATGCCTCAATTCTGGGAGGGGTGGATTAGCCCGCAAGTCGGCAATTAAAGATAGTTGGGCTTGCTGAAGAGATTCGACTTTTTGAGAGTTGGGGTTTTCTAACTGACGATAAAATCGACTCATTAGCCGGCTGGTGGAAGCATCTTCTACTGACCACAAAGAGGCAATCGTACTGCTGCCCGAGCGCACCGCTACTCCTGCTAAACCTAATACGGCTCTTTCATCTCCTGTTGCCGTGTCACAAGCGCTAAGGACAATTAATTCTGGTCGAGAACGGCTAGAGGCTAGTAAAGTGCTAAAGTCGGCTAAATTGATGATGTTGCGATCTCCAGTAACAATAAAAGTTTTATCCGGATCGGAACTAAACCAGCCATGAGTGGCAAGGTGGATAATGGGAAAGTTTTTCTGAATTTGCTGCTTAATATTTTTGAGGGTAAATTCGTGATCTAGTAACTGGTGCGACTGGGGAAAAATATTCTCGATCTGCTGTAGCTCTTGTGGAACATTGGTTAGGGCGGGAAATATTTCTCCTCTAACTTCTACCTGCTGACTCAACCCGGCAGCTAGTACCTTCAGTTGATGCTTGGGAATGGGGTCTGTATTCAACAGTTGGAGGCTGGGAGCCAGAGCCAGGGCATATTTTTCTAAGAGATATTGTTGACCGTCATAAAGTGCTGCCATTGGCATATTTTGGAGTTTCCCACTGAGGACGAAAACCAAGGTCTTGATGTTATTACTCGCTAGCTGACTTTCTAGAGGTTCAATTGTCCAGCGATATATCTCCCGCAGATTGGGAAGCAAGGTCTGAGTATTGTCTCGTACTTCCCGAGGATTGAGGGGAATAGTGCTAAAGATATTGACGGCCGAATTATTAACGCTCCGGTTATAAAGATTGTCATAGAGAGTATCTAGAACCTGATCTACCTCCGTCGCCGCAATTTTGGTCGTAAAGTGTTGCAGAGGCTGTCCGGCAATAGCCAGAATTATTTCTAGGCGATCGCCTAACATAATGGGATAAATAACGGCAGCTTCAGGATCTAAATCGTCGATGGTAACGGCAACATCAGCGGTTGGGGAACAGGGGTCTTGAAAAAAATTATCTAGTTCTGCTAGCTGCAGGGATTCAATGACTCGACGCGCCTGCTCTAAATTTTCGTTTTCAATCTCGGAGTCAGAGCGCCGGGGATAGATAGATTTAACCGCTACAGCATGAGAGTCTGATAGCAGTAAATTAGTCAAACTTACATATACGGGCTTAACCTGCTGGCGAAAATCGAACTGAACAACCTGATTATTGGTATTGAGATCGGCTCTTAAAGACTGCAGTGTATTGTACGCTAGCTGATAAGCCGCGATCGCTTCTTCCGTTCGTCCGGACTGTTCGAACAGTCTGCCCAACTGTGATTGCCAGAGATAGCTGATTTCTCGAGTATCCCCGACCCCATTGAACATTTCTGCTGTGGCTAAAGCCCTCTCGGTAATGGCGATCGCTCCTTCTAATTGTCCTCGACTAGCATAATTTTGGCCTAAATAGCCGAGAGCGTAACTTTCTGCCCGACTATTGCCTAGCTGTTGGCTTTGCTGCAGTGCCCGCTGCAAGATAGATAGAACCGACTCAGGTTGTTGAAGCTCGGTTAAACTCTGGGCGTAATTTAGTTGAGCGTATATCGCCGGGAGACTTGGTTCTAGCTGGGGTAGGCTAAAGGCAATTTCTCGTACTAGCTCACCTTCCCTGGCGGCAAGTGATGTGGCAATCAGAGTTAAAAAATTATTGGCGGCGGCGATCTGGGTTTTTTGTTCGAGCCGTTGCCAAGATTCAATTCTTCTTTGGGTTTGTTGCTGCCACCAGGATTCGATTTCAATTAGCAAAGAAAGATAGTTAAGCCGCGCCTGAGTTCGCGTTAGTGTCTCTCGCGAGCTGGCAAAACTGGTTTGATAGGCTTCAAAGACCGGTAGATAGGGTTTGAGAGCTAGATTTGGTTCTTGCCGGTCGATAATTTCGGAAATTTTATCGTAGCTCCAGCGATCTCTTTGGCGATCGCCCAATGAATGTAAAACATTGCCCATAACCAACCAGGTAGCTCCAGATTCGGATGAATCCTCTGTAGCCATAAGGCTGAGTTGGAGAGTCTCTCGAGCTAGATCAAGCATGCCTTTCTGCTGCAAAATACTGCCCAAACTTCTTAAACCGATGCCTTCAACTAAGGTAATTCGGTTCTGTCGGGAGAATTTTTGAATTAACTGTTTAATTGGTTTTGGGTGACATTCAGCGCTCTGACGGGTAAAGGCAAGTAATAAAGTTTTACAGGCGCGGGGATATAAGCCTAGATCTTTTAGTACCTGAGACTGGTTGATTAGGCTTTTAGTCAGACTCAAGCGATCGCCATTTTCTTCAAAGGCATCAGCAGCAGACTGCCAGGCAGTGGCGGCGGGGACTAACTGACCCGCTCGATAAAGCTCCTGGGCCTGGAGAGATAGCTGCCAACCGTCAGCCTGAGAATGTGCCGGGAGGTGCATTCCCACTGCCAACCATAATGACAGACAAAAAATTAACAGTGGACGAAGAAAAGCCAGGGAATTATCGAACATGAACTCAAGCCATCAACGGAATTAGTATAAAAACAAAGCTGAAGTTAACTGTTTGGATATTAAGGCGTGTCATCAATTAGCGGCTAAAACAGATCGTACTGAAGCTGAAAATAGACTCCATCTTCTTGTAAGGAACTACCCTGAGAGTCTGGATTAATTAACGGTAGACCCCAATCTAGCCGCGCCGAAAAACTCTCTGGAGTCTGTAATAGTAGACCTAATCCCACTCCCATTAAAGTATTAAATTCGGTTGATTCACCATCATTATTCCAGCCGGTTCCAAAATCAACAAATGGTGCCACCTGCAAAGTAGCCTTGAGGGAATCAAAACGCTTTAGGGGCAGGCGAAACTCAGCGCTAGCTAAAAAACCACTGTCGGTCAGTAGGGCATCCTGTCGATAGCCGCGAATAGTGCTGGCTCCTCCCAAGCTAAATTGCTCTGTGGGAATTAAAGGGTCGGCTGCTAGCTGTAGCTCTGAACGCAGCCAAAAAACTGGCACAAAAGGCGATTCTGATTGGCTGAGAGAACGTAGATAGGAAAACTGTCCGCGCCAGCTAAAGAAAATTCCATCGGGGTCTTCTGGCAGAATAGTAGCATCTAAAACATCTAGACCTAGATTAAATTGCGATCGCGCCGAAATTACCTCTTGCCGATTGCGCTGTAGCCATTCTTGACCCAGACTCAAGACTGAAGTGCGAATTTCTCCATCTTCATCTGCACCAGGGGATAGGGCTTGAGGAACGTTCATAATTGTTCCCAGACTAATTCTTCTCGCTGTCGTGAGACTGAGAGCAAATTCTTGAGAAACTTCTGGAGTTGCTCTTTGCAGTAGGGGCTGTCGCCAGGTCAAATCATAGTTACGTGATTCAATATCAATGTCTGCCGATTCAAAAGAAGACTGAACGATTTCATTTTTAATCCAGCGGAAGTCGAAGCCGAGGGTCGCATCTCTGGCGTTAATGGGAATTTGATAGCCCCAAGTATAGCGATCGCTACCGGCAGTATTTTCGTAGGCGAGACGCAAACTATCGCCAATTCCCAACAGATTTGCTTCTTCCAGCATTACTCCTCGTTCAAAAGTGCCCACACTCACGTTCCGATTGTTGCTCAAATTAGCCTGAATTTTGAATGAATCGGCACTAACTACAGATACGCTCAGAATATTAGTGCCGGGCTCGATACCTGAAGATAATTCGGCTGTCAAACTCTCAATTTGCGGGTTGAGCTGTAACAATTGTAAGGCTGACTGTAGGCGATCAATTTGGAGCGGGGTCGCAATTTTGTTCGCCAGACGAGCGCGCACATAATCCGCTTGCAATCGACCTTCAACGTTAACTTCAATTGCCGCCAAGCTTCCCTCAACGATTTGAATCTCCACTATGCCGGAGTTTAGACTCTGTGCGGGAATATATGCCCCGGTAGTAATGTAGCCATGACTGATATAGAGCTGAGTAATTTTTTCGGCAGCTTCGACTAATTGGGCAAAAGAAATAGGACGGTCGATAAAGCTAGCGATCGCCCTATTTAATTCTGTGGGGCTAAATACAGTATTGCCAACAAAGTTAAATTTGCTCACGGTAATGCTGCCGGGAATATTCGGTAGAGACTCGGGCAGAGAGGGATAAGGTAGACTGTCAAATGGTTCTATGGGATTGGGCAGGGGCACGTTAGGCTCATTTTCCATCGGCTGCGGTCGGACTGAATCGGGAGTGAGGGGTGCAAAGCCACTGGCGCAGACAGAGTTGCTACGGAGTATTTCGGCCGCTAAACCCATCGCAAAAACTGAGAGTTTAATTGTCTGCTTAACACCAGGGGTCTGCCCCATAGTCAATCTCTACCTTTTGCTTGACGATATATTGACATAGCTAAAATTCAAGTCTGTTTGGCTGGCGCGATCAATCTTCTCTAGTAAGCCGGAAGTAAAATGTATGTCATCCGCAAATTTTTAATATAACGTAATGTAGGTAACCGAACTCCAACATAATTTCTACTATAAAATTGGAGGCGAATTAAAATAATCTACTCTGCTCACAAAAGCGATCGCAGATGTTATTTTAAATAATAAATACTGTTATAATACGTATATCTCTGCAACAGACATTGCTATTCTGATTATTCTTCGACTTAAAAGTTGGAAATAGTAGGCAAACTCAGGTAATCTACGGAAAAGAACATGACTAAGTCAAACTATTTGGCAGCAATGGTTTTAACTTCTACTGTCGCCACACTGGTGCCGTTGACAGCAGGAGCGACATCGGTCGAGGTAACCTGTGAAATGCAAGAGTCTGTTCCGACCGTAATTGCCACGTTTTCTGCCCGAGACGTTTCTCAAACGACGCCGATCTTGTCTTTTTATTCACAGTATTTCGACGAGGGACAGGGTTCTCAACACTGTCATAGCACTGCCAGCAAACTTGACACGTTTTATCGCCAGAATCGGATGAACTATCTGGCGAGTGATGCTGTCGATGGTAAGCCTACTGTATGTGCCGTCGAACGGCGGGGTCTATCATGTGATAGTCACAATAGCGATGTTCTGTTTTCGGTCGAACAAACCACTAGCCCTAGTGAACTATTGTACAATATGCTGGGCAAAGACTTTAAAGGCTCTCAACTACCTTCTTCGCGAACCGTTAGCCGAATTTACACCGACTTAAGGCCTTTGTGGTGGCCATTTTAGATTAAGGTCTTCCCTTGCTCCAAATTGCTTTTGGTTGAACTTCAGTCAAGCTTAGCGACACAGTTTTTTCGCTGCTTTGGCCATTTTATAATCGGGCTTGATCGCAATTGCCTTATTAAAGGCAGATATTCCCCCTGAATTTTGTTCCGACCGACAAAGAGTTTTTCCTAAATAAAACCAGGTTTGCGCTTGCTCAGCAGCGGTTAATTTGTCGTCTGTTAACATCTGCTCGAACTGTGTTTGTGCCTCTGATTCTCGTTGGGCGCGGCTGAGAGTTATGCCCTTGCCTATCCGCGCGGGAAAATACTGGGAAGCATAATTTAGTGCTCGCTCGTAAGCTGCAGTCGCCGCATCGTATTTTTTCTGTTGGCGATAACCATTACCCAAAAAAGTTAGGGCAACAGCAAACTCTCCCTCGATAGATCCAGATCCTTCTACTGCCTCTATTCTTTCTAAGACGGCGATCGCTTGCTGAATTGAGGCGATTGAACCGGCGTTGTCCCCTAAGGCAGCGAGAGATTCACTTTTATTGATCGAAAAAATAGGGTCGTGGGGATTAAGGGATATGGCTCGCTCAAAAGCGACTATTGCTTCTCGATCTCGCTGTAAATTATGTAAAGCTTCTCCTTGACAATTCCAGGCATAAACCGCATTAGGGTCGATGATTGTGGCAGTAGAACAGGATTCGCGCATCGCCTCGTATTCCTGTAATCCGGCTAAGGCATAACCTCGATTCGTCCAGGCTTGAAAATAATTGCTGTCGCGCTCGAGTAGCTGGTTATATTTTTCTATGGCTTGACGATAAGATTTCTGCTTTAAAAACTCGTTGCCCGTCTGGAATGCGCTTCTGACGGCAATTCGCTGGATAGTATTGTTAACTAAGATGCCGAGCAGAGCCACAAAAGTTATAAATAACAGGATATTTTTAAAATTCAACCAGCTATTGTTGGTTTTAGCTATAGAAGTAGGTAGCTTAAGCCCAGTCTGATAACCCTCCGATGTCAACAAAACTCCACTGCTTGAGTCAGATTTAACTTGATCGCTCATAACTCTGACGACCCAACTCAGATCAAAGACCTTGCGGTAGATACGATTGGCGACTGCTAATTTTTCCTGTTGCCTAACTACCAAACCAGTACTTAGCAGCTCTTGTTGTAGCTTACTGTTATCTGCTGCAACTGATTCGGACAGGGTTTGCTGATATAGCTGAATTAATTTTTCTGGGGGACAATGCTGGTTTTCTAATAGGCGTCGAGCAACAGATTGAAGATGAGTCCCCAACTCATTGTTGCTCCAGTGATCTATTATTCTTCGCCGAACCAGATAGTCAACTTGCTCCTCTTCTTGCTGAGCTAAAACGTCGTTACTCTGAGCAATTAAAGAAAATAGCTTTTGCGTTAGTAAAGAGTGGCCGTTAGTCCAAAATAGTACTCTCTCAATCGTTTTCTCTGAGTAGGTATGCTCATCTTCTAGCTTGAGTAGCTTTCGCTTGATCTGCAAAAACTCTTCATGAACCTTTCGAGAATAATCAGATTTCGGTTCCGGTTTTCGGGCAAAGTCCATAACATTTCTAGCAATACCCGAGGATTTAGTGATGGGGGATACCGCTGTGATTGATTCTGATGCATCTAATGACTCAATTGCCTTAGGTTCGAGCTTATTCTGGAGATGGTGCAGAAAAAAATCTACGGTTCTCGGTTTAAGCCAGCCTTTGGCGATCGCTAGCTCTCCAAATTTACGTGAACTGGTCTGCTGCTCATCTAAAATGACTTGAATTTGCCGCTCATCAATTAAAGCTGCCTGCTTTAGATACTGACCAAGAGGCTGTTTTGGCTGTTCGGCAACTGCACTAGACCAGCGCTGAGCAAAAAAATCAGCAGTTTGCGGTAAGATTTTTCCCTGAACCGTTAGGATCTCACCGATGCTTAAATTATGGTATTTTTGCTTTTGCTGTTTTAGAGCTTGATTTACTTGTTCGGCAGAGACAAGACCTGCACGTTGTAAAACTGTCTCCAAAGATGCTTGATTACGAGAATGAGACACTACGTTCTACAAAGATTAATTTAAGATAAGATGGCCAACGCAAAGACCAATACAGCCACAAACTATCCAAACGTTTCGATAGATTTGAACTGTAGTTGGCAGTTACTCAAGTTATGAGATACCACTACGCTATGTAGATCGATATCTTATCAATAATCGAACCAAAGTTACACATGAGTAATTTACTTGAAACAAAGCTTGCTTTAAACCGTAAGCACCTTAATTATATTTTTGGCATTTTTAATTAATTACCTGAATTATCTTTATCAAGACAAGCCAAGCATTTATCAAACTGGGATTAAGGGATCTTATAGTCAGCTCCTAAAATTATTTTGGAATTAATGCTTGATCTTTCCGTTTAATATGCTAGTATGTATTTCGTGGCAATTAAGTTGATTAAATTAACTAGTTGTCGAGAGGGACTGTAGTTCAGCTGGTTAGAATGCCTGCCTGTCACGCAGGAGGTCGCGGGTTCGAGTCCCGTCAGTCCCGTATGATACAGAGTACAGATTTTAGATATTTTTAGGTATTCAACTTT
>JBCBIN010000070.1:0-12136 GCA_038524555.1 Cyanobacteria bacterium J06623_7
TTGAGTCTCCATACCCGATTGTTTCGTTAACAATTAAATTTTGTCCGAACTGTTGGCTAAAATAGACTATCATCCAGCCAATCTGCTAACTGTAGATTGTAGTTTTAAACTTGAATAATGCCATTAAAAATTCCGTCGCTAGCCAAAATCCCCTCCAATACTCCTAATTACTACGGCGTATTAGCTTCCACAGCGATACTAGCGGCACTTAGTTTACCTTCACCTATGCAAGCTGCTCCAGTCGAGGAACATCTGGCAGATTCACCCAAAATTCCGGTCGAATCAAATTCTAATTCAGCTTTTGGCACTAAAGGACAGAAACACTGGTATGTTCAGGGGGCGATCGCTACTACCCTAGACAGAGAAGAAGCTTTTCCCCAACGCTTTGCCCTAGGGGGGGCGGGACTATCCAAGTTTATTTTTGAAGCTCACAGCATTAATTTAGAGCTAAACAGCATCTACTTTAGCCAGCCAAGCGATGATGCGGTTGGTTTGAACCTCGCACTGTTGATGCGCTGGCACTTTCTGCGCAGAGACAACTGGTCTACCTTTGTCGATGCCGGGGCGGGGGTAATGGGTACTACGAGTGATGTTCCCAGCCGAGGAGCGAGCTTTAACTTTACGCCACAAGCAGGGGCGGGCTTTTCCATTGGGCTCAAAGAGCAACAAAGACTA
Organism: Cyanobacteria bacterium J06623_7; assembly: GCA_038524555.1. Taxonomy (GTDB): domain Bacteria; phylum Cyanobacteriota; class Cyanobacteriia; order Cyanobacteriales; family Xenococcaceae; genus Waterburya. The sequence continues at coordinate 676 of JBCBIN010000070.1, forward strand.
ATGCTAGGGTTACGCTGGCATCATATATCCCATGCCGATTTATTTGGTGCCAATCCCGGTCGAGATAGCCTTATGGGTTACGTAGGTCTAAAATTTTCTCGTTAACGATATAGTGTAGTTGGGTTAAGTTAGGTTAAATTTATAGATCAATTTTACTCAGTACATCCGATTATTCTTTTGTTATGGCTGATAGCTGCCCTAAAGGGTACCTCTGCGCATAATAGCTGATAGCTAAGAACTAATAACCTTTCAGCGAAGCTATTTCACATTACAGTTATCTTGAGTCACTTCATGACGATAGCGAAACATGTCCGTTAACCGCGCTTCCACCCACCAACCGAGACACAGTTCGGCCAGCCAGCCTCCAGGTATTTCATAGGCGATCGCATCAACTAATTTGGTTCCTTTGCCTTCGGCTCTAAATTCATGTCGGTGCGTCCAAGATTCCATTGGTCCTTCCGTCTGCTCATCGACAAATAAACGTTGGGGAATACATTCAACATGGGTTGCCACCCAGCGCACGGGAATCCCCGCTAAAGACAGCCTAAACTCACTAATTGCCCCCACTCCCAAACCACCTTCGCGACGAATAATGGTTACCGGTTGCCAGGGAGGAGTTAATAATTCGAGAATATCGGAACGCTCGTAAAACCGCCAGACAGTTTCGGGCGAAGCATCAATGAGGCTGGAATATTGAAAATTGAGCATAATCTCGGTTTATAGTCGTTCTAATTAACTGCCGTACCATCTAAAATTATTGGTTCGGGGGATTGGGGATTGGGAAAGAAGGAGCAAGTTCGTACGTTTTTAATTTGGAATGACCATAGTTTGTATCTAGCTACGGCTTATCGTCCCAAATCGTGTAGCGAGTTAATTACCTCGGCACAGTGTTGCGTTGTTGTCTGGAGGTCTGTTTTATTAGAGGATGAGGGCGGGGCAATAATCTCACCGATGCGTACCGTAATGGCGGCGGGTTTAGGTAAGATCGAGCCTTTAGTTAAAATCTTTTCTGTGCCCCAGAGACTAACGGGTAGGAGGGGAACCCCTGCTCTAGCGGCAATCCAGGCTGCCCCCAATTTGGGGTCGGTAATTCTGCCGTCTGCTGTACGTCGACCTTGAGAGAAAACCGCAGCAATCCAACCCGACTCGATCGCCTTAGCTGCGGCTCTTAAAGCGGCGCGATCGCCGGTATTACGCTTAACCGGATAGGCTCCATAAAGTTCGATGCCCTGGCGGAATACGGGAATTTTAAACAGTTCTTCTTTGGCCATAAAAGCCACGGGACGACCCACACAGTTAGATAAAATAGGCGGATCGAAATAGCTAGCGTGATTGCTAACCGCCACTAGTCCCCCAGATTTAGGAACATTTTCTGCGCCGTAAATCTTGAGCCGAAAATAGGTATGGAGGGTGGGGCTAACCAGCGACCATTTTAAGAGATGATAGGAGGCTAGATTGGCTAATGATTCTCGTTTCCCGTCCACAGACTTCGATCTCAATCAGAATATATTTATATATCTAACTATATGTCGTTGGGAGTATTGTCGTAAAATCAATACTCCGCGCTGAGGTTAACTGTTGGAGTTAACTATGGCTGTTGGACTGCTGCCTCCTGGTTCTCTTGCTGATCAGTCTCTAGCTTTTCTGCGGCTTTGATACCTTTAACAATCCGTTCCATTTCAGTCCCAATTTGGTCTTTATACTCCTCGGGAGCGGCCACATAGGCTTTTTGCAATACGGGTTGTGCTGCCACGAGGTCACCTTTTTTCTCGAGTACGAGGGCTTTGCCCAGAATCGGACGAAAATCAGTTTGGTCTAGCTGTGCTAGCTCATCATAAAGAGCGATCGCTTCTCCATAACGTTCCTGATTGCTGTATAGTTCTCCCAACAATAGCTCCACCGCTTCCCGGTCGATCGCCGCATCTTTAGGCGTAGCCGCTTTTTCTGCCGCTTGAACTGTTTTTTTCAATAGAGCGATCGCGCGTTCGGGTAGCTCCTGAGAGAGATAGAGATTGGTAATGCCCCCTAAAGCATAAATATCTCCCGGATGGTCTTTGAGTACCCCTTTATAAGCTGCCGCTGCACCTTCATAATCTTGGATTTGCTGTTTTGCCTGGGCGAGTAAAGTACTATATTCTGTTTGTTCTGGGTGTATCTGCGCTAGTTTAGTCAAAGGAGCGATCGCTCCCGCAATATCTTTCTGCTGGAGCCTAATTTTTAATAAGCCATTTAGAGCCGTATCGTTGTCTGGCTCTCGCTCTAAAACTTTTTGATAGCCAGCCGCTTCGGCAGATAGTAGAGCTAACTCCTGTTGGGAAAGAGTAACTACCTCTCGATTTGGATTACTGGCTAGATGCTTGCCTTCAACTACGCTACCGACTAGCGGTAAAGCCGAGACGGTTATTAAGGAAAATAACATCACGCCTAAAACTAAATAAATCCAACTACTGCGCTTTTTTTTCATGCTCTTATCACCAAATTACGAACGGCAGATTATACTTGACTTGTTTATCGAGGTCATTAAGACCGAACCCAGTATCGTTTATTCTAAACAGATAAGCCAACTTGGTTAATCTAGATTGAAATTAATCTCTAGTTTCCATCTCATAAGAGGATAAAATATGATTTCTCGCACAATTCGATTTATCTCTCTTGTCCCTGTTATAGATGCACTTGGGGAATTATTCCCAGAACGAAGTATCTGCTAATCACGTTTGCGCTCTCAAATTGCTTTATGAATTCGGTTCAAGATAATTCGGAACAACCCAACTCACCTTCTACTGCTGTCAATCAATCGGCTGGATCTATCATGACCAATCAACCTCAAGATTCTGTCTCTCCCAGTGCCCAACCCGAAACAATAACCGAAAGGAAACAGCCAATTCCACCTCCATCCCATCCCCGGCAATATCGGGCAATTGGTTTGGTGCGAGCCAAGTATCAGCAAAGCGCCGAGCAGATGACCCAGGGAACCCTCTTGACCAGCGATGGTGCCGAAATTGAAGCAGTATTATTGGGTCGAATTATTAGCCTGATTAAAAATCATCTCGACCTCGAACAAGAGCATCTCTGGGTAGTTTATCCTCGCACCAAGATGCAGGAAGACCGGCTGCACACCCAAATCGTCGGCGTTTGGGAACCAGAAACCCTCAGCCAAGATGGGATAGAAGTAGAGTCTGGGGAATCAGCAGAACATGGTTATTTTTCAATTCGCGGCGAGGTCATCTTCTACTCAACTGAAGAAGAAGTGATTATCGTTAAAATCAAGCAGTTCCCCCGCAAAGAAGGCGATAAACCCAAGTTCTTTAAGCTCAAGCTCAAAGGAGTTTTAAGTGAGAAACCCCTCCGCCGCTTTTGGGATTTAAAGGTGCGCCTCCAGGGAGAAGATTTAATCATTCAAGAGGGAACGGATCTTGGTTTTGCTCAGAAACGGAAGCCTAAGTTCAAAAAAGACCCCAAGAAGATTCAGCTCAAAAGCGATCGCCCGAAAAAATCTGGTGCTACAGCCCGTCCAATTATCCATAAGAAAAAACCCAGCAGCGATGCTTAAACTGCCCGGCGATCGTCAATAAAACAGCTATCAGCCGTAAGCGTTTGGGCTTGCGGTTTTTATTTGGACAGATATCAAATATTAAATAGATACAAGAGTAATAAACAGCATTACGCATTTAATAACGCCAACTAGATTTAGGCGATAACCCCACCGCTCTAACTGCCCTAATATGTGAAGCGGTATTCTTTAAGACTGTCCTAACTGTCCTAACTGCTCTAACTGTCCTAACTGTAAAAAAAGAGGCTGCATAAAAAATCGACCCAACACCTATTGAGTAAATGTCGAGAGTTATCAAACGTTTACCAACAGATACTAGTTGAGGACGAGAACTATGGTTATTGCAGCACCAGCATTAAACTTTCAACCCAAACAGGCAACTTTGCCCGTTAAAAGCTTTTTACAGCGACTCTTACTGGTCACCGACGGTAGAATTACCGATATCGTTCAGGCTTATGCCGGAGAAACAGTCGAAGCAGTAAAGCTACGCAATCAGCTCATAATTTCTGGTTCGCGCCGCTCCCCCCTCCAGCTAGATCGTGAATATCAGCTACTAGACCGCTCGATTCTGCTTCAGGGTTTAGAGACTAAAACTAACTATCTCTACGCCGACTCCAAAATAGTTTTAGAACGTCTCGACGGTAAGATTAGCGACAAACTAATTTTTAGCCAGGAACCAATTGGCAAACTGCTACGAGAAAACAAAATTGAAACCTATCGCGAAATTCTCGACTGCGGCATCGAACCGGCGGGTTCTTTAGGAGCTTATTTTGATATCAAACCCAGCGCCAAACTAATTTATCGCACCTATATAGTGCTAATTGCTGGTTTACCCGTCATGCAGATCACCGAGAAATTTCCCACCACCCATTTTGTTGACTAGAACCCTACAGCCTCTAGCACTGTTTTGCACTTACCAAAAAATTACGTTAATTAAATAATAATGATGTCTACTCAAACAATAAATACCAAAGTTTGCATTATTGGTGCCGGCCCAGCAGGATTGATTATTGCCAATATACTCAGTAAGTATGGCATTCCCTGCATCGTGATTGAAAAGTATTCTCAAACTGAAATCTACGCCCGTTCTCGTGCCGGTCTGATCGACTACAAAACCATTGCGATTCTACAGGAACACGGTTTAGGCGATCGCCTGATGCGCCAGGGTCGAGCCCACGGTAAATGCGAATTTCGGACTCCCGAACATAGTTTTGTCTTAGACTATGCGGGCATGAGCGACAACCAGACTCACTATACCTATCCCCAACAAGATTTACTGGCGGACTTAATCTATCGGTTTCAGGAATCTGGCGGCACGATTCTTTTTGATACCCAGGGAATAACAATTGAAAATGAGCAGTATGGCGCTCAAGTCTACTGCCGTCATCGAGAAGAAGATCTGGTAATCAAATCGGAGTTTATTGCTGGTTGCGATGGTTTCCACGGCGTATCTCGCTCCTTTATGCCCGAATCGGTAACCCAGCCCCAGATAACTCCCTATAACTATGCCTGGTTAGCTATTACCGCTGAAGCACCTCCTTCTACCGAGCATATTATTTATGGTATACATCCCCGTGGCTTTGCCGGACATATGCTCCGCACTGCGACAATCTCTCGCTATTATCTACAGATACCCCTGGAAGATACGGCGGCTGAATGGTCGAGCGATCGCATTTGGGCAGAATTACAGCTCAGACTGGCTAAAGATAATTGGACTCTAACCGAAGGCAGAATTATCGAGAAGCGGGTATTGACGATGCGTAGTTTCGCGACCCAAACCATGCAGTATAAAAGCCTCTTTTTGGCTGGTGATGCTGCTCACATCATGACCCCCGCTGGCGGCAAAGGAATGAACTTAGCAATTCAGGATGCAGATGTTCTGGGTAAATCCTGCGCTTGCTACTATCGCTACCAGGATAATCGCCCCCTCAAAAATTATTCCGCCTCCCGTTTACCAGAAATCCATCAGGCGCTAGAGTTTTCTGAATCTTTACTCCACACCATTAATGCTCAATTTGGTGAAAGTACTGCCGAAAATAGCCTCTTGAAGCTATTGCAAAAATTCCAGCTATCTCAACTAATGAATTCCCAAAGCTATGCCCGAGATTTTGCGAGAAAATATGTCGGTCATGTCGGTGGCAAAGTGATAGCTTTACCCAGCTTGCCTATTAGTACCTATTCCGTACCTCAGAAAAAATTCATTAAATCGAAACCGCTGACTGTAGTGAGCTAGAAGCAAAACTCGATTTAAGTTAATTGACCTATCTTTTAGGTTATTAGTTCTGGGGACTGGGGATTGGAAATTAGGGATTAGAGATTGGGCGACTGTTGTGACAAGTTAAGGCAAATTAGTTTTAGTTAACTACTACCGATAATGGTTTAAATTTTAAACGACGCTAGATTTATGGACTTTTGCTAGTTGGTGTCGCGATTTGCTTTTCACCCTAAAATTACATAGAAATACTTCAAAAGCTAATAGCTAATAAAGATTCAACCAACAACCTAGACCCCTAACTTGTCACCAATATCTAATGAGATGCTGTGGTAACTGCAGCCGGCTGGAGCAGACTAAGAATACTGCCATCGGGAGTCCGTATAGCCGCCACCTTACCAAAAGAGGGTTCTCTAACATTCCCTTCTAAAGTCGCCCCCCGTTCTTCGAGGTCGGCGATTGTCTGCTGAATATCCTCCACATGGAAACTTAAGATGGGCGAGCTTCCCGACTGACCATTTTCGGGCGCAGCGTGTAGAGCAATAGTTGTACCGTCGGCATCTAGTTCAGACCAGCCAGGACTAGAGGTAACTACTTTTAATCCCAAGCCTTCGCTATAAAATTTTACCGTCGCGCTCATATCTTTAACCATGAGCATGATGTGCTTGAATTTAACTGACATTGATCGCCAACTCCCTTAGTATTTGTTTACATTCTCTTCTTTAGTATACAAATTTCGCCGTCCCTAGCAGTCCTATATACGAGTTAGAGGAGCCAGAAGACTCAGAAATTAGGTCAGCCGATCTAAACTGACTGTAGCACTCCATCTTCAGGCGATCGCCATTTTTACATTTTTCTCTTTATGTCAACATCCCCACAGTCTCCTGAAAAGCCTTTATTTAGTTTTCAACAGCTCTGGAATATGAATTTTGGGTTTTTAGGTATCCAGTTTGGTTGGGGGCTACAGATGGCAAATATGAGCGCTATATTCGAGCATCTAGGAGCGGATGCAGATCGTCTCCCCATTTTGTGGTTAGCCGCCCCGTTGACCGGCTTGATAGTTCAGCCTATTGTCGGCAATCTCAGCGACTATACCTGGAACTCTTTGGGTAGAAGGCGACCTTACTTTTTAGCGGGGGCGATTTTGGCCTTCGTTGCTCTGGTTTTGATGCCTCACTGTAACAGTCTCTGGGCGGCAGCTGCCTTGCTGTGGATTTTGGATACCAGTGCCAATGTTAGTATGGTGCCCTTCCGCGCCTTCGTTGGCGATTTACTGCCCAAAAAACAGCGCACTAAGGGATTTGCGATGCAGAGTATTATGTTGGGTTTGGGAGCAGTTTCAGCTTCGGCATTGCCCTGGGTACTCAACAATATTTTTCACGTCAGTAATACTAGTAATTCTTTGCGTAAGATACCCCTGACGGTGGAAGTGTCTTTTTACGCGGGGGGAGTACTATTTTTGGGAACTGTTCTGTGGACAATTGTGACCACTCCTGAATATCCTCCGGCTAATTTAGCCAGCTTTAAAGCTTTGAAATCCGATCGCGGTGGCGTAATCAGTAGCCTGAGGGAATCCTGGCAAACTTTGGGCAACATGCCCACAATCATGCAGCGACTAGCCAAAATCCAGTTTTTTACCTGGCTGGGAATATTTTGCTTCTTGCTTTATTTTCCACCGGCTGTGGCGCGGAATATCTTTGGGGCGACTAGTCAAGATTCGGTGCTTTACAGTGATGGAATCGAATGGGCGGGCATCTGCTTTGCGGTCTATAATGCCGTCTGTATCGGCTTTTCTTTTGTTTTGCCTCCTATGGCTAAATATCTTGGTCGCTCCCTTACCCATGGCTTATGTCTGCTCTGTGGGGGGATTTGCCTAGTTTCGTTACTGACCGTACACAATCAGTATGTTTTGCTGCTGGCGATGCTAGGCTTAGGTGTTGCTTGGTCTAGCGCTCTAATTATGCCCTATGCGATGCTCAGTAGTTCAATTCCCTCTCAACGCCGTGGTGTCTACCAGGGAATTTTTAACTTTTTTGTCGTCTTGCCCGAAGTGACCGTCGCTCTTGGTTTTGGCTGGGTAATGCAGTACCTACTCCATGACGATCGCCTGTTAGCGGTAGTTGTTGGTGGTGCGGCTCTCATTATTGCCGCCGGATTGACCTTTTTAATGCCAGATACCGGAGAATTAACTACCACCATGGCAGAAAGCGAATCGGACGAGTTATCAGTATCCCCAACCCCAGTAGACGAGCAGCAAGTATCATGATGGCTAAATTCGGTCGCCTACCCCAGCTATTACTATTGGCAATTACGGTCTTAATTTATAACGTTATGGCCATGGCGATCGCCAACTCTCTGTTTGTCAGTCAGGTCGGGGCGGGACAGCTACCCCTGGCGTTTATTTCCATTGGGGTTTGCTCGCTACCAATTTACGGTGTTTTTTCTCAGATTGCTGATCGCTACAGTCGTCCCCAGCTATTCCGCTACGTTTTGTTGGGGTCAATGGTGGGTTCGATTGGCTTGAGATATCTGATTAATCTTGATGGAGTTTGGGTGTACTATGTCTTGCTGATCGCGATCTTTTTTCAGTGGGATTTTTATAATAATTTGCTCTATCCGGGGCTGCTAACGGACTACTTTACGACTATCGAGTATAAGCGCAACGCTCCCTATATTGGCATCGCCCAGGCGATCGGTACCTTGCTAGGGGGCGGATATACTTTATTTCTTTCCCATCGCTTTCCCACCCGGGATTTACTCTGGTGTCTGCCCGGATTTATGGCGATCTCCTTTATGCAGCTAGTTTATTTGGAAAAGTCTCAGCGCCGCCTGCAAATTTCTGCCCCCGAAGAACAGGTAAGTCTTACTGCCTCCCTTCAAGTCTTATCAGATTTGGGCAAACGCTATCCCCTCGTCTGGTTTTTGGCAGCCAGCACTTTTTTACTAGTAATTATTTATATTTGCTCCGAGTTTCTTTGGTTTAATATCTACGGGCAGCAGTTTAATGAATCCCAACTGACGGGGTTTTTAGGGCTGATGCGGATGATTATTTCCCTAATCCAGGTAGTGTTTCTCTACGGCATTACTCGACCCTTGCTGAAGTGGGCGGGAGTAGCTCGGCTCAACGCGGTATATCCCGTGACGACTCTGTTGAGCCTGGGGGGACTGTTATTAAACTTTAAGCTGCCCTTGGCGATCGCCCTACACATCAATGGAGACGCTCTCTATAAATCCATCAATCTGCCCGTACATCAGCTCAACTATAACGGGATTCCCCATCAGTATGTTGGACGAATTCGCGCTCTGAGTGATGGTCTAATCTATTCCTTGGGCTTGACCCTGGCGGGAGCAGTTTTGTGGCTGTGCCATCTATATCTGAGCCTGACGCAGATTACCTGGCTGGCGCTAACCCTTACTGTCTTGCTGTTGCTGGTCAGAATCCCCATGGGCAAATTTTATCTCCAAAGCCTGGAGGAGATGATTCGCACCGATACGATTGACCTCGATGACTTTGATAATCGCCCCGACAGTTTACCCAACAGTTCTGGTGCCCTAGTTAAAGAATTTCTAGCCGATTGCGATCGCTATACCCAAATCAAAGGTTTGGAACTAGCCGCCAATCTGAGCAATCCCCAACAGTTTTTAGCCGAGGTCACACCGTTATTGGCAGATACTGACAGCACCTTACGTCAGGGTATTCTCAAGCTGTTTAGTAACCCCGAAGCCAATACCCTAGAATATTTTCGGGGGCTGCTAATTCAGTCAAATCCCGCCGTTCGCAGCGGAGCCCTAGAAGTTTTAATTGCCAATCAGTATTGCTTTCCTGCCGATTTACTTGCCAGTCTAATCGAAGATGATGACGACCTCGTTCAATCCCTAGCCCTAGTTGCCACCTTTGCCAACACAAAAGCAGAAGCCTTAGATTCCCAAGTTGCCGAGCAGTTTTGGCAGATCGAATTACAGGAAAAGACAATTGAAGCGATCGCCAGAGTGGTCAGCCACAGCAATAATCCCGAATTTATCACTCTAATTGAATACATTCTGCCCTACGCTAAGACTCAAGCCAAGCAAGCCGCTTTAGATGCCCTGGTCAATCTCGGAGATTCTCAGAATTATAATCTGGCTAAGATAGCCCTGTCTGAAATTCGCCACGACGATGCAGCTGTTCGCACCGCCGCCTATAAACTGCTGGAAATCACTCGCTGTCCCGAAACTCTAAGCCAAATTTTTCTGGGTTTAGCCGACAATTCCCCTCAGGTACGGCAACAGGTGGCACTAACTATCGCCGCCTATGGTAGAACAGGATTAGATTTTGCCCGCTCCCAGCTGAGTTCCGAACATCCTTTAGTCGAGCAAACCGCCATTTCCGCGATCGCCAAAGTCAAAAACCGACAGGCGAATGAAGTTCTGTTTCAGCATCTAACTCCAGAATTCCAGCAATTCGAGCGAGTCCGCAAGTGGCAACAGCAGCTACCCCCATCAGACCCCAGTTGGCAGTTTCTCGCCGTGGCGATCGAAGACTATCAACAACGCTTGCTACAAAAAGTACTCTATATCCTCTCCTGTCTGGGCTATTCTCGCACCGTCAGTCTGGTACAGCGGGTCTTAATTACTAGCGATCGCCGCGATCTAGCTAACGCCGTGGAAATCCTCTCTTCGATTAATCATCGTCGTTTTATTCAACCCCTGATGCCCTTACTGGAACAGACCGTAGCGGATGAAGTTCCCCCCCAACCCCCGTCTAGTTCCCAATGGCTACACCACAAAGGCTATAAAGTCCTACTAGAAGCATTAGATTCAGGCGATCGCTGGATTAAAACCGGAGCCTCCGTTGCCCTGGCGGTTGTGCCCACGGCATTACTGGAAGACCCCGATCCTGTCGTACAATCAGTGGCACGAGAAATATTTCCTACCGCCAGACAGCTAACCTGTCCTATCAGCACCTCTATGAATCGACTACTCCTTCTGCGAAATATAGCTCTGTTTAAAAACCTGTCTCTCGATGAACTTTTTACCATCGATAAACAGCTCGAACAGAAACAAATATTAGCGGGAGAAACTATTTATACCGAGGGCAGTTGGGGCGGATATCTTTATATCATTGCTGCGGGTCAGGTTCAAATTATGAAAGAACTTGATGGTAAGCCAGAAGAAATTAAGCAGCTAACTACAGGACAATACTTTGGTGAAATTGCCCTGTTCGACGAAGCACCCCGCTGGGATGGCGCGATCGCCCTGGAAGATTCGACCCTACTCTGTTTAGAGAAAAAACGCTTTATTAGCCTGATTTCTCAGCGTCCCCATATTATCTTAGAACTCTGTCGCTTCTTAAGCCGTAGACTGCGAGAGACGGATAAATACATGTCGGCCAAGAAAACTGAACCAGCTTCAGCAGAATAATAGTGCTTAGTCAACAAATTATTGATGGATATATTTTTTGGGCGTTGCTGATTTGAAGTATAAAACCGCAAAGTAGTCTGTTCGTAGCCATTAGCCATTAGCCATTAGCCATTAGCTTTTTAATCGATCTGTCAGTCATGAAAGTTTAAAAACCATCCCCCGATCCAGCAACGCCATTTTTTGCAGTTCAAGGTTTTCCTTTAACCTTTTCCCCTTTCCCTTTACCCGTCAATTTTTAATTGACAGAACAATAGTTACAGCCGTTTTAATTAACAGGGTAATCGCATCAAAATTGATTG
>JBCBIN010000071.1:0-12108 GCA_038524555.1 Cyanobacteria bacterium J06623_7
GCAGTTATTTCCCCGGTCAGAAGTTCTTGCCCTAGCTAATGAATGTCACTCTATTTTGGAATTAGATCGGCATAATTTTACTCTTTCTCCCTGGTATCAGCATCGTATTCGGGAAAAAATCACGATTTTGCAGCAATCATCTGCTTACTTACAGTTGACGGAATCTCCTCGTCTACAAAAGTTGATTGAGGAAATATTTTGTTTCTCGCCTCAAATACTCAAGCGTAAACTAGTTCGGGTTAAGCTGCCTAACTCTCCTATGAACACAGGAGCCCACTATGACTACAACTATGTACGTCGTAGCTCTGCTACAGTCTATACGGCTTGGCTACCCATTGATGATATTCCGGCTAATGCTGGAGGAATTACCTATTTGGCCAACTCCCAATTAATTACCCAAGATTGGGAACAACAAATTCGCCGGCAAACTCTACACCTGCCGATGGAGGCTCAACAAACTCCCTTCCAAAAGGTTTTTGATCGTCATGGCTGGATAAATAAAGATTTGCTGTCTTTAGCTAAAAGATATAATTCTCGATGGTTGATTGGCGATTTTACAGCCGGGGATGTGCTTTTTCATCATCCTTGCTTAATACATGCGGCTTTCATGAACTCTCATTCCCATAGACAAGTTTGTCTCTCTACTGATATTCGTTTTCAATCCCAGACCAGTATCCCCGATCGTCATTGGCAGCAGTTTTGGCAACCTTTTGATGAGCTAAATCTGATTTAGAAACAATTAAACGGCCAATCACTGTAGTTCATGGGACTATTGCGATCGCCAATTTTTAATGAGTTCTCGTACCGCAGGTTTTGATGCACCATAACTGACCATGGCGATATCTAAGTCATAGTTCTGGTAAAGCTTCAAGGCTCTAGCGATCGCATCTACGATCCAGTCAGTCTCATTACCAAAGGCACCACCACCTAAAAGAGTCAGAAATAAGCGATCGCTACCGTGGCGTTGAGCGTTTAAAATAGCCGTACAGATAGTCGCTTCATAGGCAGCTTCTAAAGTCAATTTGGCGAACTCCAACCAGAGATTTGTTGGCAGGGGAGAATAGGCTACAGGTAAAGCCGAACAATAAATCTGGGATACTCGATGTTGGCAGTTACCTAGTGTTACCTGGGTTTGCCATTGGATACCAATTCTAATTAATTGACGGAATTTATCTTGCTCCGCCTCGCTAGCTGCCTGAAGCCGTTGTGAGATTGTGGTTAATCCTTGATGGGATGCTAGAGCATAGCCATTCTGCATTTGCCAAAGACGATTATCAGCATTTCCCCATGCCTTGCCTAAATCTGCGAGGCAATCCAGTTGATTATCCTTGGATTGCCCAAGTTTACCCGACAGCGGCACAAAATAATTACGGTAAATCGTTCCCGCACCGCAAGCTATGGCACAAGCGGGTCCTTGAGTAAGATCGTGACTATAAATTCCTACCCCCGCTTCGGGAGTACGGCGAGGGGAAACCATTTCTAATAAGTTGAACTGAGAGGCGACTTGAAATAATGCTCCGGCATTGGCGGGGTCTACATGAAGCTTTTGCACATCCCCCACTACTTCTGTGAGAGACAGTTTGCCGGTTGGCTGGATATGACTAATTCTTTGTCTTAGTTCCCCTAACGATGGCGTTTCTAGCTTGCCCGCCACCAACGTTTTACCATTGACTAAGGATTTGAGGCGATCGCCTTCGACAACGAGATTATGGCGTACCTGCGGCGGTGATTGTTCGGCAAAACCCGTCAGTTGTTGAAACCAGTCCATAGTATTCTTCCCTTGCCTAACCCAGACATTTTCAGCGTCATAGTGAATATGAGATAATTCCAGCTTAGGCATAACCGAGTTTTAAATAGGAATATAACTAAAAATGTTTAACTTTTCCGGCGAAAAACCAAGCAATTTGGGAGTCAAAGACGGTAAACTAGCCGCCTGTCCTGGCAGTCCTAACTGCGTTAATAGTCAGAGTGGATCGGGTAAAGCCGCAATCGAACCTCTACCCAATGTATCTATTGCAGAAATCAAACAGGTGGTCACAGGAATGGAAAGAACTACCGTGATTGAGGAAACGGATACTTACCTTTATGCAGAGTTTAAAAGTAAGCTGATGGGATTTGTCGATGATGTCGAGTTTTACCGCGATCCGACTGCCAATGTAGTCCACGTCCGCTCTGCTTCTCGTCTGGGTCAGTCCGATGCCGGAGTCAACCGCAAGCGAGTTGAAGAAATTAGAAGCAAATTGTCATAAGCCGACTAGATATCAGAAAATAAGATATCAAAGTACTAAAAAATCTTTACCAGGGTTGAGTTAACTTGACCCTTTTTTATTGCGAAAAAACAATTAAACCATTATTAATTTTAAATTATTAATTATCTAAGCCATGCCCACCACCGACTCTAGTAATAAATCTGTTTTAGCTGCCGAGATTACAACCAAACTCAATGCTGGCGAAAGCTTGGCTCATGCTGACTTTAGCGCTCGGGATTTATATGCGATCGCTCTCGAACGAGCAGACTTAACCCAGGTCAACCTGTCGGGAAGTATTTTGACTAATGCCGATTTGGTCGAAGCTAATTTAACGGGAGCCAACCTTTGTAATGCTGACTTGCGGGGAGCGAATCTAACGGGAGCCAACCTTTGTAATGCCGACTTATCGGGGGCGTATCTGAGCCGTGCCGATCTGCGAGGAGCAAATTTAACCGGAGCTAACCTCCAAGATACTCAGTTTCAGGTAACAATCTACAATCTCGCCACCACTTTTCCCGAGGGCTTTGACTATAGAGGTTCGGGAGCGGTTGGCCCAGAAGCAAAACTAAACGGAGCTTTTCTCAATACAGCCAATCTGCGTGGGGTAGATTTGACTGGAGCCAAAATGATTGGTGCTTATTTAAGTGGGGCAGACTTTACCGGGGCAATTCTCGATAATGTGTCTTTTAGTGGATCGATCATGCAAAAAGCTATTTTGACCGGAGCTAGTCTGCGCAATGCGCGTTTGGGCAACACCGAATTAAAAGGCACCGATTTTCGTGCTGCGGACCTGACCGGAGCCAGTATCGAGAACCTTCAGAATATTGCCGGGGCGGACTTTAGCTATGTTCGGGGTCTTAGTTCGGCAGGGCGATCGCATATTTTGAGTTTTCCCGCCCCAGACTTGACAACTTGGAATGCCTATACTCGCTGCAATACCAAAGATAGCCTAGAGCGACAGTAATCGGTCATAATTTGTGATTTAATCGAGACTTGCTTTATGGCGTGACCTGTTGTGGTTTACCCGGTCGGAATAAATGACGGTGTTCGGGATGATAGAGACGAGAGCGCGTCGTTACTGCTGTTTGGAGGGCAGGACTGATTAGGTAAAGAGTAGTTCTAATTAAGTCGTTTTCTCTGGTTACTTTCGCCATTTGGGAGAGGGGTACGATCCAGAATTGTTCGTCCGGCCAGCCGACACGATAACAGATAGCGACGGGGGTGTCGAAGGAATAGTGCTGCAATAGTTTATCTTGAGCCTTATCAATGTGACGAGCCGCTAGATACAGACACAGACTGGATTTATGCGCCGCTAAAGAAGCTAGTTCTTCCGCTTCGGGGACGGCAGAAGCCTTCCCGCTGATTCTGGTTAAAATAATTGTCTGGACTAGCTCGGGGATAGTTAATTCGGTGTTTAACTTGGCCGCCGCTGCCTGGAAAGCACTAATGCCGGGAATTAGTTCAAAGGGAATCTCCGCTTCGCTAAAAGCCTGCATTTGTTCGCCGATCGCACTATATAAAGTTAAGTCCCCCGAATGTAAGCGCACGACGGACTTCCCGGCACGCACCCGAGCGATCGCTAAAGGAATAATCTGCTCTAGGGTTTTATTACCCGTAGCAACTAGTTCTGCATCTTCCCGCACATCCTGCAAGATTTGTCGGGGGACTAAAGAATCGGCATAGAGAATGACATCTGCCTGGGTGATTATTTTATAGGCTTTAATGGTCAATAATTCTGGATCTCCTGGCCCGGCACCAATGATGTAAACGGCTGGCTTCAGAGTGATTTCAGTTAAGTTCATGCAATATTGTCGAGTAAAAGTGCAGCAAAAGTGCGGGCTTGAGTTAAGGCTTGTAATTAGCTGTTTTTTTAGCGTCTACCGAAGGAACGACATCGGGTAAAGGTCTGCGCCAGATATATAGCCAGGCTAAAATCGCTAAACCAATAGCGATCGCCACTAAACTAACTACCTGAGCTATTTTTAAAGGGCCAATCATCAGGCTGTCGGTGCGTAGCCACTCAATCCAAACCCGACCTAGGCTGTAGCCAATTAAGTAAGTAGCGGCGATGGTTCCCGTCTTCAAAAGATTTTGATTTTGCTTTTTCCTGCCCTCAAAAAACAGCCATAGCAACAGGACGAAGATGCCTAAGTTCCACAGAGATTCGTAGAGAAAAGTGGGATGAAAAAACTCAAAATCGATTAAGTCTAAAGGACGATATTGGGGAGCAATAAACAGCTTCCAGGGTAAGTCTGCTGGTTTGCCAAACGCTTCAGAATTAAAAAAATTGCCCCAGCGACCGATTGCCTGACCCAAAATTAAGGAGGGGGCAACTAAGTCTAATAGCTGCCAGAGAGAAACGCGGTTAACCCGAGCAAAAATAATTGTCGCGAGCGTCCCGCCAATAATTGCGCCGTGGATGGCGATACCGCCCTCCCAGACTGCTAAAGCATGCCACCAGGGTCGCCGGGCATATTGTTCCCATTGGAATGCCACATAGTAGAGTCGAGCGCAGGGAATTGCACCAATCACCAGCCAAATTGCCAAATCTCCCAACAGTTCAGGGTTAAAGCGACGCTGTTTAGCTAAGTACTGAGATAACGTTACCCCCAGCAAAACTGCGGTAGCAATCAGTAAGCCGTACCAGCGCAGCACTATGGGGCCAAGTTCAAAAATAATCGGTCCTGGGGACTGAAACTGAAACGCAAAAATCATATCCGTACTAGTTAACAATGATGCAGCCCAGGCTAATCTATTCCTTAGAGGTATTATCCCAGGTTTAATAATTTAAATACATTAGGTCTTTATTAAAAGTTGTGCAATCTTGAGCTTGGCAGCACTTGGCTCATGAGAAGAACCTTATTAACAAATTTGCAGGAGAAGGCTTAAAGCGAAGGAGAAGTTAATTTTAGATAAGTCAAATTGTAAAATACGGCTGATGTGAATTGGTTTCGTTCGAGTTTGCTAGTTTTTAGCGCAGTGCATACGCGCGACCGAAGGAAGTCCTTTAGGGCAGATCGTCGAAGACGACTGGTAAGGCTTTGCCTTACGCGCTTTCAGCTCTCAGAAAAACTTTAAAATTTGAGTTTCTTAGATAGACAAGCCAGAAAATTTTATCTTTGGAGAACGTATTTAAAAGGTTTCAAGATTTTTTAATTCACATTAGACATAATCTATAGTCCACTTAACTAAAAGCGGCTACGATTCACTTAATTGCTTGGGCAGCAGACAGATCGCTAACCTCAAGTAGTCTTAAATAACCTTTGAAAAAGTAAGGTACAATGCCGCAGGTCAAGTCTAAAACGTTTTTATCCATTCTGACGGCTAAATCCCTCAAAGTTCTCTTCCCGTTGAGCAATCGGGTCATGTTGGCATAAATGATGTCGGGTAACTGAGTCTGCAAGTCTCGATAGCTAGTTAGTAACGGGGCATGGTGGGGAGAACAAGAAGCCAATCCCTTACTACCCCAGCTAGACCAGGCTGTTTGTGACTGAAATAAAATTTGTTCGATGTTGGGAAAAATGAGAGATAGGCTAAAACCAGCTTTGAGCAGATAGTGTGAGGAAGTTTTAGTGAGAACGTATTCCAGATTGCCGTTATATTCCGTCTGGAATAAATCAAACAACACCTCCTGACTACGGCTTTCAATTACCGTCTTCAACTGTTGGCGAGTTATCTGCTTTCTCTGCCATAAAACATTCAGCAAACAGTAAGCTCGCGATCGCATTTCGGGCTGTTCTCTCAAGATTACTGTGCCCGCATCGACTCCGGGACAAGAGCGCTTGAAGTTACGCCGCCAGCTACGATTAGGATGGAAGCCTCCTTCTGTCCAGAGATATCCACCCTGATGAAAAAACATCTCCCAGTCTATTTCATCCGCCACCGACTTAATTGTTAAAACACCAGTAAATTTCTGCCGATGTAGCGAAATAAGTTGTTCCCCTAACTTGCTATTTGCACTCATGTAAATTTCAACCTAAGGTAGCCGGACAATTACCAAGCCGCCAACGTTTGATTATTGATACTTCAACCGTCAAAAATCAGCTGCTAAAAAACCATGAAAAAAGTATTAAATTGAGCTAAAAATAATGACGATTCGATGTTTAATCGCGATCGACTATTTCTAGACACCCTTTCTAACACAGTCTTTTCGGTAACGGCTCATCTTCAAAGCAAAAATTACGCGGACGTTTTTATCTCAAATGACGATCAGTCTGAGTTGTCGATCTGAGAGTATAGGTAGGTGTACAGTGATGAAGGGGTAAAATTGGGCAAATTATTTTTAGTCGGCACTCCCATTGGCAATTTAGAAGATATTACCCTAAGAGCAAGTCGTATTCTTCAGGAAGTAGATTTGATTGCTGCTGAAGATACTCGTCGTACCGGTAAACTGCTACAGCATTTGGCAATTACGACCCCGCAAATTAGCTACAACGAACATAATCATAATTCCCGCATCGCCGAATTAATTAGTCGGATGCAACGGGGAGAAGATTTGGCGCTAGTTACGGATGCGGGAATGCCGAGTATATCCGATCCGGGGATCGAATTAGTGCGAGCCGCGATCGCCAATCAGATTTATGTAGTGCCAATTCCGGGGGGGACAGCGGTAATCAGTGCCCTAGCCGCATCGGGTTTGCCGACGCAAAGATTTGTTTTTGAAGGTTTTTTGCCCCATAAATCGAGCGATCGCACTGCCAGACTAGAATTACTACAAAGCGAAACGAGAACGGTAGTTTTGTATGAAGCACCCCACCGCATCTTAAAAACCCTTCAGGATTTAGCTAAAGCCCTGGGGGAAGAGCGAGAAGTCGTCTTAGCGAGAGAATTGACTAAAATACATGAGGAGTTTTGGCGGGGCAATCTCGGTTCGGCGATCGCTTTATATACCCAGGAACGTCAGCCGAAAGGTGAATATACGATTGTCTTGGGCGGCGCAGCCACAACCAGCCTGATTACGGACATAGCTGAATTAAAACAGGAACTACAGCAGTTATTAGATCGAGGTATGACGCGATCGCAAGCCAGTCGTCAGCTTGCCAAGTTAAGTACTTTATCTAGAAGAGAAATTTATCAGTTGGATTTGGATGAGTGAGTCAGAAGTTGGAGTTATGGGTAGTCTAAATGGTTTTTGAAGCTGAGTCTTATTGGTTAATGAATGCTCGTGTCCCGAATTGTCTAATCGAGTTGGGTGATTCCCTTGAGTCAACTAGAGAGGGCTTATGTTTGGTAGATATACAGATCGCCCAGGGCAAGATCGAGCAGATTGTGGCAGCAAAAAGACTACAGACTAGTAAGTTAGATTTTCCTAATCGGGATTTACAGCGACAGATTGTACTACCGTGCTTTATCGACATGCACACCCATTTGGATAAGGGACATATTTGGGAGAGATCGCCAAATGTAGATGGTACCTTCGAGACAGCTTTAGCCAGCGCGATCGCCGATAGCGAACAGTATTGGCAAGCTGAAGATGTTTATCGTCGTCTAGAGTTTGGCTTGAAGTGTAGCTACGCTCACGGTACCCAAGCGATCCGGACTCATATTGATTCCCGTGGTAAACAGGCAGAGATTAGCCTGGCGGTATTTGAGGATTTACGCTCGACTTGGCAAGATCGAATTACCTTACAGGCAGTAAGTTTAGTTAGTCTCGATTACTATCCGACTCCAGCCGGAGTAGCGTTAGCTGATAAAATTGCCGAGGTTGGTGGCGTATTAGGTGGTGTTGGTTGGCAAAATCCCGACCTAGAAAGTCAGCTAGATACGATCTTCAAGCTGGCGCAGGAACGTAATTTAGATTTAGACCTGCATGTCGATGAAAACGGCGATCGCAATTCCCGCTGTTTGCAGAAAGTAGCCACCGCCGCGATCAAACACAATTTTACCAATCAGATTACCTGCGGGCACTGCTGTAGTTTGGCGGTACAGTCGGCGGAGGTAGTCGCTAAAACGATCAAGCTAGTCCAACAGGCAAATATAGGCGTGGTTAGCCTGCCAATGTGCAATCTCTACCTCCAGGATCGTCAGCCCGGAGAGACTCCCTACTGGCGTGGCGTTACCAGAGTTCACGAGCTACAGCAGCAGGGTATTCCCGTCGCTTTTGCAAGCGATAACTGCCGCGATCCCTTTTTTGGTTTTGGCGACCATGATGTTTTAGAAGTATTCGAGCAGGCGGTCAGAATAGCTCATTTAGATACGCCCTACGGCAACTGGATTACCAGCGTAACCAGCACTCCCGCCCAGTTAATGGGTTTAGATCTCGGTCGGCTGACTGTGGGGCAACCGGCTGATTTGATTATCTTTCCCGCCCGTAACTTTAGTGAACTACTTTCGCGATCGCAACACGAGCGAACAGTGATTCGTCAAGGCCAAAAAATTAGCGCCACGTTACCCGATTACCACGAACTCGATGACTTGATTTAGTAGCTGATAGCTGAGAGCTGATAGCTATAAACAGATTAACTTGTACGTCAAGTTATCACTCCCCCGATTTCTTACTGTTGTTTTTTAATTTCTTTGATGGTTTGATACATTTCTGGCAGTCGTTTGTACATCACAAACAGCTTGCGGTAGAGACGACTAGGAATATAGGGCATGCCGGAAATCATTTCCCCTGGAGCCACATTGCCCGTAATTCCGGTTTTTCCCGTGGCAATAACGCGATCGCCAACCGTTACCTGATTTGCTACTCCTACCTGTCCCCCTAGCATGACCCCATTACCGATAATTGCGCCTCCCGCTAGCCCCACCTGAGAGGCAAAAGCACAGTTTTGACCGATCTGGCAACCATGACCGATCTGCACCAGATTGTCTAGCTTAGTGTTACGTCCAATACGAGTTTCCCCCACCGCCGGGCGGTCGATCGCACTATTACAGCCCACTTCGACCCCATCTTCTAAGACGGTATAGCCGGATTGTTCCATCTTGTACCAGCCTGTTTGCGTCGGCACAAAACCAAATCCTTCCGAACCAATTGCCGCACCGCTATGAATTACGCAGTTAGCACCAATCTGTGATCGCTCGTGAATCGTACAGTTAGCATGAAGGGTAGTGTTATTACCAATAGTTACGTCGGGATAAATTACGACGTTGGGATGAATGGTAACGCGATCGCCAATAATTACTCCAGCTTGAATAACGACATTAGCACCAATATAAAGTTCTTTACCGAGGGTCGTATTAGGTGCGATTTTGGCACTGGCATCAATCTGGGGAACGGGTTTAAACGGCTGGTAATAAAGTGCGATCGCCTGGGCAAATAATAATCTCGGGTCGGCAGCGGCAATCCAAGCAATATTACGCTCTAGAGCTTGAGCCTGTAAGGTTTCATCCTGGGGCAAAATTAAAGCTTGAGCTTGAGTTGTGGTGATTTGGGCGGCAAACTTCCCCCCTTCTATATAGCTCAGAGAATTAGCGCTAGCTCGATCAATGGCGGCTAACCGCTCCAGTTCGGGATTTAAATCTTGATTCTGTTGGAGACTATTGTGTGTCGCTGCCGTACCGAGTTGCTCGACGAGTTGTTGAAACTTCATGTAGATTTAGATGGGTATAAAATTATCGATCGACAGTCAGTATTTGCCTAATATAGTATTTTTGACGCTCTCTGCTCTAAAGAGACAGAGATTCCTTTACAGCACTGCTAAGATTAGAGGACTTAGACCAAAATCTTAACCGCCGGGGCATCGTCAAAACGCCCCTAGCAAGACTACGAGGATCAAATTGAAACTCGTATTGCTTTGCTACTTTTCGTGCAATATTAACTGCTCCGTTAACGTCAGCATTAAACTCAATACCAACAGCAGAACGGTACAATCCCCGCTTTACTCTTCTACCTGACGGCTTCCATTCTTTGGGTTTTTCACCATATACAGGAATGCTGTCTAGGTCTAAGCTTGAAGCTTTTGAGGTGTAACTTTCTTCAGTCTCAAGATATCGAATATCATGCAGCTCACATAGCTGCTCAATCCTATTTTTTAGTTTAGCGGTGGGTATTTGGACAAACTTTTGATTGTTTGTTTTGCCCATATTGGAATTTTGCTTTTGACCTTTATTCCAACCAAAAACAATTGTCCCAATATTATTTGCTAGACAATGCTGAATTACTAATTTTGCTGCTTTGTTTACTGCATCGCGCATCTGTCGATTACGTTTACTTGTGATTCTGTCTAACAAGTTGCACCAAAAATCTTGATCCTTACTTTTTTTGATTGTTGCTACTCGCTTGTTATACCACTGGTTAACAGATTTTAAATGCTTGCCATCAACAATAAAACTCGTATTAATATTAGAGATACAGGTTAACCAGTTATCTAGACCGTGATCAATAGAGAGAACATTGTTTTGGTTGAGCTTTCGAACTTGTTGAGCTTCAGACTTAATTACCCAAACCGCATCGAAATAACCAGCGCGAGGAACTATAAATAGTTTTTTGAGCGCATCCCAATCTAGATTAGATGGAAATGGGATGAACGTTTGTGACAGTCTAAACCAAGCTTTACAACTTTTGCCTAAAGGAACTCTGACACCTTTGTCAGTAAGCTTAAGCCATCGTTTTGGGTAGCTAATTTGAAACAAACCTCGTTTGCGATATTGGGGCAACTTAGGCTTGTTTGACAACTCTCCTTTGTAGAAACAAGACAACAGTTCTCGATACCCTTTAAACGCCTCTCCAACAGAGAAGCAGGTTTGCTGTGCTGCTGAAGTGTACAAAGAACGCATATGCGGATTGGTTTTCATTTGACTAGCAAGCCAGAATTTATTGGCATATTTGCCAGTCTTAAAATAAATTTGTCTTGCTAGATAAGTCGTGCAGTTATAAAGCTTGTTTGACTCTGAACACAAATATTCTAAAATTGCCAACAACTTTTTACTGTCGGGTAATCTATTAATTTGTGCGCTAAATGATTTAGTCACAAGACAATGACATCATAGTTGTTGACAAATATAAGGCTATCAACATGAGAAAAAAGTCTTTAAGTTATCGTCATGATAGTCACAGATTAGGATTGGCTACAGTTCATTGAAACAACAGGTAAAATAAGTACAGCTAAAATCAAAGCTTATATTAACGATCCTCACCATTGGTAGGTAGATACTCTTAAATGCTAAAGCATTCTTAGCTGTTTTTCTGCCCCGCGCTAAAGCGACGGGGTTACCAAGCGACGCACCTCATGTCGCTAATAAGCTGTATTTTACGCTCAATCTAACAACAACAGCGATCGCCAATAGCTCTACTGTCCTAAATCTATGGGTTTTTATTCTAATCTAGTCATTCCTTACTGTATCGACTGCGCAATGTCTGGCTCAAGTCTCCAGCAATATCGCCAACAGTTACTGGAGGATGTCGCGGGAGAAGTGCTAGAGATTGGTTTTGGTACGGGGTTAAATTTACCGCACTACCCCGAGTCAGTCACAAAAATCACCACAATTGACCCCAACCCCGGCATGAAAAAATTGGCTCAACCTCGCATTGACGCGTCTCAGATTACGGTAAACTACAAGGTGTTGAGTGGAGAAAGTTTACCCTTAGAGGATGCCAGTTTTGATTCAGTTGTCTGTACCTGGACTCTGTGTAGTATTCCGCAGGTAGAAAAAGCGATCGCCGAAATATATCGTCTGCTCAAACCAGGCGGTAAGTTCTGGTTTATCGAACATGGTCTGAGTCACGAACCGGGGATTCAGAATTGGCAAAACCGCCTAACTCCAGTACAAAAAATCATTGCCGATGGCTGTCATCTTAATCGACGAATCGATCGGCTGGTGAGACAAAAATTTACTAATGTAGATATCGAACAGTTTTATATTCCCAAATTACCTAAAGTAATTGGCTATATGTATCGAGGTATAGCTACCAAATAAG
>JBCBIN010000072.1:0-12037 GCA_038524555.1 Cyanobacteria bacterium J06623_7
AAAAGATTCATAGACCTCTTTCCCCTTGTCCTTTAACCTTTGACCAGCCTTCATAAGTTAATCAGCGCGTAACGTCAGTTACTTAATACCTTCTGCCCACTACATTCATCATCGGGATAACCATAACCTAGAGGGTGGGGTATCCTACCTAACTGGGTGATTAAGTTATCGTTACAATTACATTAAATCAATTACGTAAAGCCAATTAAAGTAGTCTGTCTATGGGATGAGTGCAGCGGTTTGAGGCAGAACTCTCTCTAGCCATGGCAAAAATCGATCTATTTTAATTAATTTAGTCAGATTACTTAGATTACCCAATTGAGATTTTTAGATTTTCCTTAGTAGAAAGAGAAGTCACCTATGCAACCAACCAATCCCCAAAAGTTTACCGACAAAGCATGGCAGGCGATCGCCAGTACGCAGGATATTGCTAAAGATAACCAACATCAACAGATAGAGACGGAACATCTATTTAAGTCCCTGATTACAGAAGAAGGACTTGCTAGCAGTGTCTTTAATAAGGCTGATGTGAGCGTACAGTCTTTACGAGAGCGGGTAGACCGTTTTTTGAGTCAACAGCCTAAAGTTAGCAACTCTAATAACAGCGTCTTTTTAGGGCGTAGTTTGGATGTTCTGCTAGACAATGCAGAAAAATATCGTACTGAGTTTAGCGACGACTATATCTCGATCGAGCATTTAGTTTTAGCCTTTATTAAAGATGATCGCTTTGGTAAAAAACTGCTGCAAGAATACGGTCTAACAGAAAGAAAGTTAAAGGATATTATCAAACAGGTACGAGGCAAACAAAAAGTCAGCGATCGCAACCCCGAAGGGAAATATCAGGCACTTGAAAAATATGGTCGAGAGTTAACCCAACTAGCAAAGGAAGGTAAGCTTGATCCCGTAATTGGTCGCGATGAGGAGATTCGTCGCACGATCCAGATCTTGTCCCGGCGGACAAAAAATAACCCCGTCTTAATTGGCGAACCGGGAGTGGGTAAAACTGCCATCGTCGAAGGTTTAGCCCAAAGAATTATTAACCGTGACGTTCCCGAGTCTTTACGCGATCGCCAGGTGGTCGCCTTAGATATGGGTGCTTTAATCGCTGGAGCTAAGCTGCGGGGAGAGTTTGAGGAACGTTTAAAAGCCGTACTCAAAGAAGTTACCGAGTCTGAAGGCAATATTATTCTGTTTGTCGATGAGATTCATACCGTCGTTGGTGCGGGAGCGGCGCAGGGTTCGATGGATGCAGGAAACTTACTCAAGCCGATGTTAGCTAGGGGAGAGCTTCGCTGTATTGGAGCGACAACCCTTGATGAGTATCGTAAATATATTGAGAAAGATGCGGCATTAGAACGACGCTTCCAGTCTGTATTGGTGAATGAACCCAACGTCGTTGATACTATTTCTATCCTGCGGGGACTTAAAGAGCGTTATGAAGGACACCATGGGGTATCGATTACTGATACTGCATTAGTCGCTGCTGCTACTCTTTCTAACCGCTATATCAGCGATCGCTTTTTACCCGATAAGGCGATCGACCTGGTAGACGAAGCTGCTGCCAAACTAAAAATGGAAATTACTTCTAAACCGGAAGAGTTAGACGAAGTAGACCGCAAAATCTTGCAGCTAGAAATGGAGCGCTTATCCATTGCCAAGGACGAGGATGCAATTTCCCGAGAAAGGCTGGCCAAACTAGAAAAAGAGCTTGCCGACCTCAAAGAGGAGCAGTCGGAGATAAATGCTCAGTGGCAGTCGGAAAAAGAAGTAATCGACAAAATTCGCGATCTTAAAGAAGAAATCAACGGGATTAACCTAGAAATAGAACAGGCAGAGCGTAATTACGACCTCAATCGGGCGGCAGAACTCCGTTACGGTAAGCTGACTCAGTTACAGCAAGAGGTGGTGGAAATCGAGAAAAAATTAGCCGAACGTCAAACTACGGGCAATTCTCTCCTACGAGAAGAAGTTCTAGAATCGGATATTGCTGAAATTATCGCTAAATGGACAGGAATTCCCCTCAGAAAGCTAATTGAGTCGGAAAAATCTAAGCTTCTGCATCTCGAACAAGAACTACACGAACGAGTTATCGGTCAGTCAGAGGCGGTAACTGCCGTAGCCGATTCTATTCAGCGATCGCGGGCGGGACTAGCCGATCCCAACCGTCCTACCGCTAGCTTTATTTTTCTTGGCCCCACGGGCGTAGGTAAAACGGAACTAGCCAAAGCCCTGGCGCAAAGCCTATTTGATACAGAAGAGGCGATTATTCGCATTGATATGTCGGAGTATATGGAGAAACATTCTATATCCCGTTTAGTTGGTGCTCCTCCAGGGTATGTCGGTTATGACGAGGGTGGACAGTTAACCGAAGCAATTCGTCGCCGTCCCTATTCCGTAATTCTATTTGACGAGATTGAAAAAGCTCACCCCGATGTCTTTAACCTTATGTTGCAGGTACTAGACGACGGTAGACTAACGGATTCTCAAGGACGGACGGTAGACTTCACCAATACGATTATTATCATGACTAGTAATATTGGTTCGCAGTATATTCTCGACGTGGCGGGAGACGATACCCAATACGAAGAAATGCGATCCCGAGTTATGGCAGCCATGCGCGATAGTTTCCGTCCTGAATTTCTTAATCGCATCGACGAAATCATTATTTTCCACGCGCTAGTCAAATCGCAACTGCGTAACATCGTCCAGATTCAGGTTAAAGGTCTAGAACAACGTCTCGACGATCAAAAACTAGCTCTAAAAATTTCTGATACCGGCTTAGATTATCTGGCAGAGTTGGGTTATGACCCCGTATATGGTGCCAGACCCCTTAAACGTGCGATTTCCCGCTATCTGGAAACGGCGATCGCTAAATCAATTCTGCGAGGAGAATATCAACCTAACGATACTATCTTTGTGGATGTTGAAGGGGAACGTTTGGTCTTTAAAAAGCTCTCGGCAGAAATGCTAGCAAAGTAAATGTTAGGAAAGATAGCACACTTTATCTTTGCCAAGTAAATAATTGAGGTAGGTTAGCTATGGCCTGCCTTTTTTCATCTTAAATAACCTTTTAAGGAATTGGCGGAAAATGCTTCACTAGACCTGCTCGATCTTTATGGTATGGCGGCGGATATTGACTTCAAATTAGATGGTCGGGGAATATCGGATACTATGGACGAAGATCTAGCCAGTGCGCTGGATGAGTAAAGAGTTACTTTATTTGTTAGATACGTTTAATGTGGATTAGTTTCGTTCGAGTTTGCTAGTTTTTAGCGCAGCGCATACGCGCGAACGAAGGAAGTCCTTTAGGACAGATCGTCGAAGACGACTGGTAAGGCAAAGCCTTACGCGCTCTCAGCTCTGACGCGACGGAGGAGCTTCTTGAAACAGTCACTTCAACGGAAGACACCTTCGCAACGTGCTGTTTCGCTAATCCTTTAGGGCAGCTCTCAGAAAAACTTTAAGATTTAAGTTTCTTATAGACATACGCGAATTTGAGCGAGTTGAGGGATTGAAGCTAGAGGATTGGGAAGATAGTTGACCATAAGACTACAATAAAAGTCTTGCTGAAGACTTTTTAAACTTATTTTTTACTTCAATATCATATGAATTGGCTAGCACACCTATTATTAGCCGAACAGACTCCGGAAGGAACCTTGGGTAATCTATTGGGGGATTTGGTCAAAGGAGAAGCCAGAAAATCTTTAAGTTTAGAATTACAGAAAGGTATAGCTTGTCATCAGGCAATTGATATCTATACAGATAGTCATGCGATCGTTAAGTGCAGCAAAAATCGTATCGGCAAACAATACCGTCGGTTTGCCGGAATTCTAACCGATGTATTTTACGACCATATCCTGGCGAATAATTGGCATCATTATTATGATTTACCCCTCGAACAATTTACCACTACAACCTATGCCTCTTGGTCGGGTCATCTAGAAACTCTGCCGATCTATGCTCGGGGGGTGATTCAGCACATGATTGTTGAAGATTGGTTGGCTTCTTATGCAACTCTGGCGGGAATTGAAACTACTTTAGCCCGAATATCTTGGCGCTTGAATCGTCGTCGCCAACGCAACTATGACCTAACCCTTGCCCTAGCAGAACTTGTGGCTAATTACCAGTTACTAGAACGGGACTTTCAGCAATTTTTTCCCCAGCTACAGTCTCATCTAAAGAATAGTGAATTATCTTGCCAAGACAGAACATAATCACCAGTTAATCTGGTTCTCAACTAAGATTCAGATTAAGGGTTTGTAATAGTAGTTGAAACAAAGTTAATTTGCTCTCTAGCAATTGCGTTGTTAGATATTATTAGACATTTTTAAATCGATGATGAAGAATAAATCTTGGTTCTTAGCAGCAGTTATTCTGAGTGCTGGCGCGATCGTTAGCTGTTCCAATTCGGCTAATTCAATTCAGTCTCCCAGTCTCAATAATCCGACTCCAGGAGCGATCAAAACTCAAGTTGCCGTCAACAGCGAGGCTTTTAATTATCAAGATTATGCCGAAGTATTGCAAACCTATGTTGATGATAATGGGCTAGTTAATTATTCTGGTTTACAGGCAAATAGAGGGCAGCTAGATCGTTTTAATCAGTCTCTAGGGGCGGTAGCTCCCGAAACCTATGGGAGCTGGACAGAAGCAGAACAAATCGCTTTTTTGACCAATGCCTATAATTCATTAACTCTCCAGTCAATTATCGATCGCGATCCTCTACCAAAAAGTATTAGAGATATTTCTGGCGTTTGGAATCGCCGTAAGTTTATGGTGGCAGGGGAAGAAATGACCCTAGATAATATCGAACACGATACTCTCCGCAAAGATTTTAATGAACCGAGAATTCATGTTGCCCTTGTCTGCGCCGCCATCAGCTGTCCTCCTCTACTTAATGAACCTTATTTACCGGCAACATTAGATGCTCAATTAAGCGATCGCAGCGCCAAGTTTGCCAATAGTTCCCAAGGGTTCGTTTTAGATCGTGAAGACAAGCGAGTTTATCTCTCTTCTATCTTTAAATGGTACGGTCAAGATTACGAAGAAAACTATGGTATTGAAGGTGAATTTGAGGGTAACGACAAGCAAAGAGCTGTTTTAAATCACTTTTCCCCCTTCTTAGACTCAGCAACTCAAACGTTTTTAAAGCAGTCAGACTATAAAGTTAAACATCTCAAGTATGACTGGTCTTTGAATAAACAGTAAT
Source organism: Cyanobacteria bacterium J06623_7 (assembly GCA_038524555.1). Taxonomy (GTDB): domain Bacteria; phylum Cyanobacteriota; class Cyanobacteriia; order Cyanobacteriales; family Xenococcaceae; genus Waterburya. The sequence goes on from JBCBIN010000072.1 coordinate 5,207, forward strand.
TTGGCGATCGCTCTATAAGTTAGGAGACTATTTAATCGTTCTAAATCAAACCCCAAAATATTATGTCTTTAGTCAAAAATATTGAGTGTGGCTACATATTTTAGCGCTCATCTACTCCCCTCCAGTCAATAGCTGGAAATAAGAGAAGACTTTGACTCGAGGATATTTGGGTATCGGGCTAAATGCCGTTTGAGATTAGCAGTGTTTTTCGGCAATAGCAACCTCAATCTCTGGTAAAAAAGAAACAACATTTTTACTACAATAATTCTCAAGATTTTTACCACAATATAGTCTTGAAAAAACTAATGTTAACGAGAAATTTACATATCTTTTGTTAAGCTAGCCCTACTTGGAATGGTAGGGTTAACTCTAATTAAACTAATGCAAACTATTAAGCCAGTATCGGGGACAAGAAGAGAGAGCTACAAAGCACCAAAATTAGCGCGTCGATTCCCCGTTCGGGTTCCTACCTTGTTGATTTTAGCGACATTAAGTTTTTTGAGCGCGATCGCCGCTTCTTGGTGGTTGGGGAATGCTCACGTCACGATCTTATTCCAGCAGCTGCATTTAATTCAAGAGAATCCTCCTCAATGGCTAATGCCACCCCAATTGGATAGCAATTATTACTTGTTGCTACCCACGCTAGTACTGTTTCTGGCGGCACAGGTGGTGATGAAGCTATCTCCCCAGCCCCAAGTTTGGTCGCAGCGTTTGGTGGGAACTATCTTTCTCGCTCTATTTATTCGCTACTTCTTGTGGCGCTCTCTCACTACGCTTAATTTTTCTAATCCTGCCGATGGTGTTTTTAGCATCGCCCTGTTTGCGATGGAGCTGTTGGCAATGATTGGTAGTGCGTTCCAAATGCTGCTTTTATTTACCGCCAAAAATCGCGATCGCCAAGCGGAACAGTGTAGTATTGCCGTGAAAGCAGGTCGATACAACCCGACGGTAGATATTTTGATTCCTACCTACAATGAACCTGACTTTATTCTTAGACGAACTATCATTGGCTGTCAGGCGTTAAACTACGATCGCAAACAAATTTACGTCCTCGACGATACCAGAAGACAAAGTATTAAGCACCTTGCTGCTGAGTTGGGCTGTCACTACATTACCCGACCCGACAATTCTCATGCCAAGGCGGGAAACCTGAATAACGCTCTGCGTCAAACCAGTGGTGAGCTAGTGGTGGTTTTTGATGCGGATTTTGTGCCCACAACTAACTTTCTCGAACGGACTGTTGGCTTCTTTCGCAACGAGAAAATGGCTCTCGTGCAGACTCCCCAAAGCTTTTATAACTCCGACCCCATTGCCCGAAATTTAGGTTTGGAAAAAGTCCTAACCTCAGAAGAAGAAGTTTTCTATCGTTATCTCCAGCCGATTAAAGATGGTGCCGGTAGTGTGGTTTGTGCGGGAACATCTTTTGTCGTCAGGCGGGATGCGCTGCATGATATTGGCTACTTTGCCACTGATTCCGTTAGTGAAGATTATTTCACGGGCATTCGCCTGTCTGCCCGAGGTTACGAACTAGCCTATCTCGATGAGAAGCTCAGTGCTGGTTTGGCGGCAGAAAGTATTGGTGCTCACATCGATCAGAGACTGCGTTGGGTCAGAGGTACTTTACAGGCTTTCTTTATTCAGTCGAATCCCCTCACAATTCCCGGCTTGAGCCTGTGGCAGAGATTGGGGCATTTAGAAGGTTTGGTTCACTGGTTTACCTGCTTGCCCAGAGTTTTCTTTCTGTTTGTGCCCATCGTCTGCATTTTTGGTCAATTAAGTCCGGTCTTAACCACTTTGCCGGAGATTGTCTATGTCTTCGTGCCATATTACGTGATTCTCTTGACGATGTTTTCCTGGCTTAATAAGCGATCGCGTTCGATTTTACTCTCAGACGTATACTCTATTATCCAAGCAATTCCCGTTTCGATTACCGTAATTAAGGTGTTGCTCAGTCCCTTTAGCAAGGGTTTTAAGGTAACTCCTAAAGGATTGGCGAGGGATAAGTTTAATTACAACTGGTCTCTAGCACTGCCCATGACGATTTTACTGGCTGCCACTATCTTTGGTTTTGGCTTTAGCTTAGTAAATTTCCCATCATCTGGATTTAACTTAGGTCTGTTTTGGGGTGGCTACAATTTGATAACTATTAGCGTAGCAATGATGACTTTGCTGGATCTGCCTAAGCTTAGTTTCTTTGAGTGGTACGATCGCTGCAAGGAAATTAACCTTTATGGTGATGGTCAAGTATATGAGGGAAGAACGCAGAAAATTTCGGAAGAGGGAGTTGAGGTACTGCTAAATCGAGAGGTGACTTTACCAACTAATTTAACCATAGAGCTAATCCCTGAAGTTCTGTTGTTATCGGGACGAGTAACCCGCAGCTTTTATCAAAATAATTGTTTAAAGGCGATCGTTAAATTTGAAGATGTTACCGTCAGTCAGCATCGAGACCTAGTAGAAATGCTCTATTGCCGTCCCGGTCAATGGGAAAAGCGCAACACCCCCAACGAGCTACAGTCTATTTTCATTTTATTTAAATTACTCCTCAGACCCCTCATGTTTTTAAACTCGAAGAAAGTTAGGCAAATGAAGCTTCAGTAGCTCTATCTATTGGGAGAAAAGTCTCTCGTGTTCTCGCGTGAGTTACTGGCTTTTTTCTGTTACCACCTCAGTGCGAATCGTATTCCCAATACAGGTTGAAGAAGTGTTAATACAGACACTAATAAATTCTCGATACGTACCGGGGTTTTCGGATATGGCGAGCAGCGTTACTTTGGTAGTCTGCTGGGGCGGGATATCTACCTTAAATTTGTAGTTCATTTGCCCGGTTGCGACGCCAACAAAGCGATCGTGAAATGGTGGCTGGGCATCAAAAATATTAACCTCTTCAAAGTACTCGGGAGGAACATCAATGTCGCTTAACTTATATGGGTTGGCAGATGTATTTTCCAGATAAATGTCGATCGCAAATTCTTCATACTGTGAAACTTCAGGAGGGCTATCTATTCTGATATTAATATCTGCGGCAATTTGCTCTTGTTCCTTCATGCCACTCCAGAGCCAGTAAACTAGACCAAGAAAACTGGTGGCAAACAAAATACCAAAAGCAGTCGCGCAACCGATGGCAGCCTTTTTCAGAAACTTACGAGACATATAAATTTATTTTGATAATAAAGATCGAACATATTGTTCCCGAAATAGTTAGCTGAATTACACCTCTTAGGCGAATAGGCTGGGTTTGGGTGGCGATTATCTGCGTCTCTACTGCAATCAAGTTACATCTTGCTATTATGGGTTAATTTGCATTCTATACAAGGCACTAAAATGGTTCAGCCAGGGTCAAATATTGTCGCAATATTGCAGCAGCGGGCACAATCTGAGGGTGACAAGACCGCCTATATTTTTCTTCAGGATGGAGAGCAAAAGGAGATAAGGCTAACATACCGAGAACTAGATCTACAGGCACGAGCGATCGCCATTCAGCTCGGAAAATTAGTCCCTCCCGGCGCAAGAGCTTTATTGGTATATCCCTACAGTGCGGGTTTGGAGTTTATTAAGGCTTTCTTTGGTTGTCTATATGCCGGAGTTATCGCCGTTCCCTGTCATCCACCGAAAAATCGCTTGACCACCTTAGAAGTGCGAACTCGTTTAGATTCTGCCGATGCAGGGGTCATTTTAACTGATTCTAGTTCTGTTAGTAGCTTGAGTAAACAGCTATTAGAGTGGAATAAAGCCTCTTTACCCTGTCTCAACACCGCTAAAATTGAGTGCCAAGATCCCTGGACGGCACCGCCAATCCATCCAGACACTCTGGCTTTTCTCCAGTACACCTCTGGCTCGACGGGGGAACCCAAGGGAGTGATGATCACTCATGGTTGTCTGATGCAGAATCAGGAGATGCTCAAACAGGCATTCGGGCATACTCCAGATCTAGTAGGGGTGGGGTGGCTACCGCTATTCCACGATATGGGGTTAATTGGCAACGTAATTCAGCCAATTTACCTAGGCGGTTGCTGCGTGATGATGTCTCCTATTAGCTTTGTGCAAAAACCAATTCGCTGGCTTCAGGCGATAAGTAAATATCGAGCAACTACTAGCGGCGCACCAAATTTTGCCTATGATTTATTGAGCGATCGCGTTACCGTAGAACAACTGGCGCAATTGGACTTAAGCAGTTGGGATGTGGCGTTTTGTGGTGCCGAACCAGTACAAACAGCTACGATTGATAAATTTAGCCATAAATTTGCTAGCTGTGGCTTTAAAGCAACGGCTTTCTATCCCTGTTACGGGATGGCGGAGGCAACTCTAATGATTACCGGGGGAGATCGGACAAAATCACCTCAGGTCAAGCATTTAGAACAGACAGCTTTAGCCAAAAATAGAGTGGTCTTGAACAATTCTCCCTCAGCCAAAACTAAGACTTTTATTAGCGCGGGTTACCCTTGGCTGGATGGGGCGATCGCCATTGTTAATGTCGATGATGCTACAGCATGTCAGGCTGATCGCATTGGAGAAATATGGTACTCAGGCTCTAGTGTGGGACGGGGATATTGGCAGCTACCCGAAAAAACCCAGCAGACGTTTGAAGCTCGACTCAATAATTCGGTGAATTCTGTAGCGGAAGACAAAAGCTATCTACGGACGGGAGATTTGGGTTTTATTGGCGACGGTGAACTATATATTACCGGTCGTTTACATGATGTTTTAGTCTTTTGGGGACTCAATCACTATCCCCAACACATCGAACATACCGTTCAACAGTGCCATCCTGGTTTAAAAGCCAACTGTGGCGCAGCCTTTGCGGTAGAAATAGAGGGTCAACCCCGTTTGGTCGTCGCTCAAGAAATCGAGCGTACCCATCGCAAATCCCTGGTAATGGATGAAGTAGTCGAAGCAGTTCGCTGGCAAGTGTTTCAACAGCACTTTATCGATATCTACGGCATTATTTTACTCTCCCCCGGACGCATGCCCAAAACCTCTAGTGGTAAGGTACAGCGCCGTAAATGTAAGACAATGTATCTCGATCGCAGTTTGGATATTTGGCAAGCATGGCATCAGCCAGATGTCTCCCATAGCGACGTAACGGGTTTATTCCAGCGATATACCAATCCCCTGACTTATCTTAAAATGTTTATCGCGATCGCCAGGGGAAAGTTAAGACGGGCGTTTTCTCGCGTTACCGATTGAGTTTTATCTTGAGCGAGGTATAGTCATTCCAAATAAAAAATATACGAACTTGCGTACTGTTTATTGCTCCCCATTCCCCATTCCTCATTCCCCCGAACAAACAACCTAAAATAGTACGTAAATTAATTAGAACGACTATAAATGTCACAGCAAACGGTAGTTATCGGCGACGGTAATAAAACAGGCAAGTGGAAACAAAAGATACTCTGCAAAGAATAGTTTCCAGATAAACTGATAAAAATCGGCGATCGCGCTTTTTTGAGAGAGATCGACATCGCGACTGCGCCACCACAGTAATGCTAACAAAACAATATGGCTGGCAACAAAGAAACTAACGTTAAGAGAGGTTAGCCAGAATAACCCGGCGATAATCATGCCAAAATAGCAGACGGTAATTACCCCCCGGGAAAGATTAAACACCGCCGGTTTGCCCATAACTAAGGTAAAGGTATTGATATTATATTGTTTGTCTCCTTCTAAATCGGGCACGTCTTTGAAAATGGCGATCGCCACGGTAAAGAGTAAGATAAACAGAGTCAATGTCCACACGTAGGGATTTAGAGCCTCCCGGGCATCTAGCTTATCACCGTAATGGAGAAACAAGCCAATATTAACGATTACACCCCGCACCGTCAGGATACAAAAAGCCGCCCAAATGGGAAATTGTTTGAGACGAATGGGGGGGGCAGAATAAGCCGTACCGATGATTAAACTTACTGCCACTGTTGCCAGCAGCCAAGTTCCCGATAACGCAGCCACAATTAGAGAGAGACAAGCCGTAACGCCAATAATTGCCTTACCTTGCCCGACGGTAAACTCGCCCGCAGCTAAGGGTAAATCTGGTTTATTGATGCGATCAATTTCAATGTCGTATAGCTGATTTAAGCCCACGATATAAACATTGCCACACAGACAGGCGAACCAAACAGCCAGCATCTGTTCGAGATTGACTGGGGTAATACTGTTGCCCGTAGTTGCCAAAGAAATACAGTAGAGCGCCAAGACACTTAGGCTCGTACCGATAATCGTATGAGGACGGGAAAATTTCCACAAGCTTCTAATCCAACTCATATAGCTAAATGCAAAATATTAAATGACTCAATTAAATTGCTCAATGCTAGAGCTCAATATCTAGCGATCGGGCTTAAAATTGTCTTTGAATATAACGCAGTCAACCACAAGAAAATTGAATCTGTATTCGTCCTCAACAATTATGTGGCTTAGAGTATAATTCTTTTTACTTCTTTACAGGTAAGTAGATGTAATTAAATTAAACACGAGAGAAAGCAGAGGGAGCGGGGCGATCGTAAATTAGTCTACAATTTATCTCTGTCCGACAGTGTTAATAAATGCTTCTCTTTGAGTCACCCGTTCTAAATAATCAATGAGGAAGGGATATTCCTGCCAGTCTAGATTAAAACGAGCTTGGGCAGCGTATAAATAAAAGCTAATTGCAACATCGGCAACGCTAAACTCTTCTCCCATAATATAGGGATTATCTTGCAAGATTTGATTGAGAGGAGTTAATAATCGCGGCATTTCTTGCGCTCGTCGATCTTCTAAAAACAGCCCGTTACCCAAAGTAGAATTAACCGAGCAAGCCCAGATCGTGCAGTGGATTTTGTTTGCTAATTCTACTTTGGG
>JBCBIN010000073.1:0-11991 GCA_038524555.1 Cyanobacteria bacterium J06623_7
GGCTTACTGGCTGCTTTTTGGTGAGTGGCAGTCCACTTGCGACCTCTGAATTTGCCGCTGGTTGTACCTAAAGTTTCAGTGGAGTGCTTGGGTTCGTAACTTACACCACGGTATTGTAATTTCATATCGCTCCTAATGTTTGGTAATGATTAGTAAGCGCGTTCCTTCGGGTCTTACCCTACTTCCGTTCTTCACGTCAGAAGAATGAACGTTGGTTTTTTCTTTCTATAGCTATTGTTACACTTTTTCCTGAAAAAAGCAAGAGCTTAAACAAGAGCCTAAAATTGCGACAAGTCCCATAAGTCAATATACTCAGACACTTTTAACTAGTTATTTACGGTTTTCTCATCCAGCTTCTGGTGCCGAAAGAAAGGCAGGAACGGCTGGCAATATCACTCGCTAATTTTAGAGCCGCAGCAAAATTAAAATTGTGTTGGAGAATGTAGTGACAAAAAGCGCCATGAAAGATATCTCCTGCCCCGAGGGTATCGATCGCCTGGATAGGAGGGATATCAATAGTCCCGTAGATTGGATTATTAAACGGTGATTCACAGTAGACAATCGGTTGCTCGCCCCGAGTGATAGCAATGTAGTTAACGCCTTGAGTGAGAAGCCAGTTAAACACAGCCTGGTGGTCTTGAGGTTGCTGCTGACATTGGGGAGGATAGAAATTTGCCGAACAGATAGCATAGTCGATTGAGGGAATTAACCTTTCCAAGCCGGGTTTCCAACTACCACCATCTAACACTAGAGGAATTTTTCTGTTTTTAGCGATCGCCGCTACCTGTAAACTAACCTCAAGCTGATGACCATCGAGTAAAACCAAATCGATATTATCGAGACAATCTGAGGAAATTTCTAAAGATGATTGAGACTTAACGGCATTGAGAGAAATTAAAGCTCGCTCTCCGGTGGTTGCCGTGACGATAATTGAAGATACGGGGGGGCTTACAATTTTAGCGGGCATCAAATCTAGACTATCGATCTGATGCTGTTTGAGGTCGTCTTTAATTAAAGTAGAAAGGGGATGTTGACCCACTACAGAAAACAGTTGACTGAAGTTATTAAAAGAGCCAAAAGCTATGGCGGCATTGGTTGCGGGGCCTCCTGCCACAGCCAAATAATCTTTGGCGATCGCTTTCTGGTTTGGTTGTAACGGGCGATCGCTGAGATAGATAAAGTCGAGGGTAGTTAAACCCACAAACAGACCACGATATTGCATGATGCCGTCGAATACTAAGATTAAGTCAAGCTTGGTAGCCGTTTCAGTTGAATGAACTGGATAATAACTTAACTAGCTTGTGACTGTAAGCTATATCTTCTAAAGTTTTCAAGTCAAATTGACAATAGGATAGATTAATGCGCCATAACTTTTTACGTTTGCTTTTGTTTATTATCGGAGCCAGTATAATCACCTGGAGCAATCCTCTGTATATTAATGCCGGCAATGCCCAAATTAGCCACCTTGCCTCTACGCCCCCCGAGTCTAATTCTGCCAACGTTGTCAGCGAACTACCAGCGGAGGTAAAAACAGCCGTAATCAACTATGCAATCAAGCACACGGGGAAAACAGTATCGATGTTGAAAATTACTGAGGCGAGATCGCAACAATGGTCTGATGGTTGTTTAGGACTGGGGCAAGCTCACGAAATATGTCTTCAGGCAATCACTCCCGGCTATCGAATCACCCTCACTGATGGCAGCAATGCCTGGGCTTATCGCACCGACAGTAGGGGAAATTCCGTCAGATTAGAATCCCAAACTAAAAAGCTTTAGTTAATAATTGCCGATTAGTAGCACTCTTGGCACAAACCAAAAAACTCTAGGGTGTGATAGTAGACTTTAAAAGCGTGAGATTTTGCTAGCTGTTGTTCCAAATCGTGTACTGGACATTGATCAATCGGTATCGAAACACCACAGTTAACGCAGGTCAGATGATGGCGATCGCTTTTAATTGGACTATAAACAGATTCGCCGTTGGCTAGAGTACGTACCTGAACTGCCCCTTCCAGCTTGAGGGCTTCCAAAGAACGATAAACCGTAGCTAAACCCATGTATTGCTGGCGATTGCGGAGTTCGAGATAAAGTTCCTGGGCGGAAAGAGAACGCTTAAGACTCTGGAGTAAAGTCATGATGCGTTCTTGAGAACGAGTACGTTGCGTTTTCATAAATTTATCAATTTATCTAAAATAAGATAGCGAACCTATATCTATCTTACGTTTAGATCTGTTTAGATACGTGTAGATTGCCCGACTCGATTTTAACCTGTGGATGCTTCGTCACCGATAATCATTACGCTGTAACGAATTTAATTTATTTTGTCGTCTTAAAGCTATAAAATCGAAAAGGCTAGTGGCTCTTAGTAATCATCAACCTTAATATGGCTACCAAATATCAGGCGCGGATTTATGTGACTCTTCGTGATTCGGTCTTAGACCCCGCAGGGACGGCAGTAGAATCAGGACTCCAGCAGATGGGCTATACCGGGGTAGAATCGGTGAGGATTGGTAAATATATTGAAATGCAGCTCTCGGCGAACGATGAAGAGCAAGCAAAACAGCATTTAGATGAAATGTGCGATCGCCTTTTAGCCAATATGGTAATTGAAAATTACTGCTTTGAACTGACAGAATTGGCTGCGGTATAAGAGTTATTCGGATCTAAAGGAGCAAAAGTTATGAAGTTGGGTGTAATAGTTTTTCCGGGCTCAAACTGCGATCGCGATATTTTGACCGTAACCCAAGGGATTTTGGAGGTGCCGACACGCATGGTATGGCATCAAGAAACCGATATTCACGATCTAGATGCCATTGTCGTACCTGGTGGCTTTAGCTATGGAGATTATCTCCGCTGTGGTGCGATCGCTCAATTTTCCCCCGTGATGAGCAGTATTATCGAACATGCCCAAGCGGGTAAATATGTTCTGGGGATCTGCAATGGTTTTCAGGTTTTGACGGAAGTTGGTTTGTTACCTGGGGCACTAATTCGCAACCGCAAGCTTCATTTTATCTGTGATCGTGCTCCCGTTAGAGTCGAACGGAATGATTTACTCTGGACTGAAAATTATCAGCAGAACGAGGTTTTGACCCTCCCCGTGGCCCATGGAGAAGGCTGTTACTACGCCGATGCCGATACGTTAAAAGGTCTGGAAGATAACAACCAAGTTTTGTTTCGTTACTGCAGTTCGGGTGGAGAAGTAAGCGCCGAGTACGATCTCAACGGCTCGATGCACAATATTGCCGGACTAGTTAACCAGCAGGGTAATGTACTGGGCATGATGCCCCACCCAGAAAGAGCATCAGATAAAGCGATCGGCGGCACGGATGGTCTAGCTTTGTTTCAGGGATTATTAAATTCCATGGCTTTAGCTTAAAGCTGTAATCTTCCGGTCGAAGCTAGAAGTTTAATTGCTTAGAGATAAAAATTATCGGGTTAAAGGAAAAAATGGAGCTAAAACAGCTAAATCGAGACTATGGCATTGTCGGCAAGGTTAAATTTGTCGAGGGTCAGGGCGGCTTGCCTCTAATTGAAGTTAGCAATGAACTGGCAGCGGCTAAAATTTCGCTTTATGGAGGACAAATACTGTCTTTTAGACCCCGAGAACTGGCAGAAGACGTAATGTTTTTGAGCAGCCAAGCTTACTTTCAAGAGGGGAAGGCAATTAAGGGCGGTTCGCCAATCTGTTGGCCCTGGTTTGGCCCCGACCCAGAAAATCGTGGACGAGCAAGTCATGGTCTAGCACGAAATCGTATGTGGCAAATGCGAGAAGTGATTAGCACTCAGTCTGGTGCTACGCAGGTGACTATGGGCTTGGTTGATACCGACGAAACTCGGACAATTTGGGACTATAGTTTTGATTTTGCGATCGCCATTACCGTCGGTCGGGAGTTAACTCTCGATTTAATCACTAAAAATACGGGGGCGGAATCGTTTGAAATTACCCAAGCTCTGCATACCTACTTCAGAATCGGCGATATTAACCAAGTGTCTGTTTTAGGATTAGCTGATCGGTCTTATTTAGATAAGGTAGATGAGGGACAGCAAAAAACTCAGTCGGGGGATGTTGTCTTTACCGGAGAATGCGATCGCATTTATCTCGACGTACCCTCTCAGTTGACGATCACAGATCGAGCCGAAAATCGCCGCATTAAGATTACGGCAACTAACAGTAAAACAGCAATTGTTTGGAATCCGGGGGCGGAAATTGCGGCGAACATGGCAGATTTAGGGGCAGATGACTATCTAAATTTCGTCTGTGTCGAGACAGCTAATGCGGCCAACGAAGTAATTAAAGTAGCTGCCGGTCAACAATATCAACTGTCTGCTAATTATGCGATCGCCAACAATTAGATTTTGACCCTTGAAGGATTTACTACGCTTTTCCCCCAAGGATATGCGGAGCGGTATGCTTTAGCATTCCTTTTAGTCATATATGAGTAGACTCTGAACATGGAGCTGACCTCAAAGAACTTAAGGCTTATAGCTGCAATTAGAATGACTATAGTTGGCCAACTATGGGTATAAAAATATCGAGAAGAAACAACTTTGACTTAATTAGACTCCTAGCGGCTTTGGTCGTAGTAGCAGCCCATACGGCGGACGTTTCTCATTACGCTGCGTTTGAATTTCTCTCTGCCACTTTTAATTCCTGGTTAGCGGTAGACGTATTTTTTATTATTAGCGGCTTTCTAATTTATCGCAGTTTTGAACATAGTCAGTCGTTAACAATTTACTGGCAAAAAAGAGCGAGAAGAATCTTGCCGGCTTACCTAACGGTAATTTTGGTAGCGGCGCTGGGGCTTTCATTAATTTCTCATCTTAGTTTGCTCGAGTACTTTACTCATCGAGAATTTTGGCAGTATATTTTCTTTAACTCAATCACCCTCAACTTTTTACAGCCTAGTCTCCCGGGAGTGTTTACCGAGCTAGAATTTCAGTCGGTCAATATGTCTCTCTGGACAATTAAAGTAGAAGTAATGTTTTATTTAGCTGTTCCGTTCATTGCCTATGTGCTAGATAAAACCAATCGGGCATGGGGCATGCTTGCCATTTATCTCGGTTCCATTCTCTATTCAACTACGGTGATGACGCTATCAGACCGCCTCGGCGATGGCTTCGTTACCCAACTAGAGCAACAGCTACCGGGACAGTTAGCTTTCTTTATTTCTGGGGCATTTCTCTACTGCTTTTACGAAGGATTCCGACAGCATATTTTTTCCGCTTTAGCGATCGCCAGTTTAATTTTAGTCGTGCATAATTTCGTGGTGGAGCTTTATTTTGCTTATCCACTCGCTTTAGCTATTTTAGTCATTTATTTCTGCCTGATATTTAAATATTTAGGCAATTTTGGGAAATACGGCGACTTTTCTTATGGCATTTATATCTGGCATTTTCCGATCTTGTTGCTACTCGACCACTTTAATCTGTTTGAACAGCCTGCAATTGCCCTACCGCTTTTCGGTCTATTAATTTTTGGTGCGTCTTTTATTTCCTGGAACTGGATCGAAAAACCCTGGCTCAAACAGCGTTCTCATTATATTAAAGCGTCAGAATTCAGCGATCGCGAGGGTCAGAATAGTGCAGAGATAAATAACTACAATGCAAAGTAAGCTCTTTTTTCAATTGATAACACGCCCTAGAAAAAGCTGGAGTTAAGAGAAAAGTAAATTCCATCCTCTTGTAGAGAGTTATCTTCTCCTTCTACGGAGATGAGAGGAATCCCCCAGTCCAATCGAGCATTGAAATTATTTCCTAGGTTTAAATTCAAGCCGACTCCTACAGAGGGTAAGGTCGCATTCGTAACTTCTATATCATCGTTATTCCACACCGTGCCAATATCGAAAAAGGGAGTAATCTGTACCAAACTGTTAAATTTTGGCGATCGCCAAATAGGAATGCGTAATTCTGCCGAGCCAAATAAACCACTATCACCCAAGCTTAAATCTTGTCGATAACCTCTAGCACTGTTAATTCCCCCAATTCTGAACTGTTCGAGAGGAACTAAATTACCCGTTGATAATTGGGCATCCCCCCGCAACAGAAGTAAAAAGTCTTCATCCAATCGTCTGACCCACTGGCTTTGTCCGCGCCAAGCTAGAAAATTGCTGTCAGGTTCGCCATCATCATTACTAGTTGCCCCCCAAGCATCTACCCCCAGACTAAGTTGAGAACGGAAAGCCAAAACATCTTCTGCACTACGGTTAACAAATTCTTGAAACAGCCGCACGGCACTAATTTTTGTTTCTCCGTCGTCATTGGCTCCTCGGGAGAGAAAAAAGCGGCGATCTTCTACAAAAGTCTCACTTTCAGTCCGAGTCAAACTCATGCCCAGAGCAAATTCTTTAGTTGGTTCAAGTATGACCGGTTGTCGTAGGCTCAACTCATAGTAACGAGCCTGAGATTCAATCTCAATGGGGGTAAAGGGCTGCTCTACTACATCATTATGATTTATCCCAAATGCGGCTTTGATGGTGCCATTGCGAGAATTAACCGGTACATCGTAGGCTAGGTCAAAAGCATTGCTACCTTTAGTATTGGCATATTCCAGGTTGAGGCGATCGCTAAATCCCAAGAGGTTGCCGTGATTTAAGCCAATCGATCTCTCGGTAGCCCCCACGCTGGGAGAGCGACTGTTAGTAAAACCAGTGGAAATATTAAACACATCTGCTTCCTGGATTTTGATATCTAGCAAGCTAGTTCCGGGACGAATCCCCGCCGATAGTTCGGCCGAAACGCTCTCAATCGAAGGGTCAAGACGTAATAGTTGCAGTGCCGACAAAATAGAGTTGAGGTTAATTGGCTTGCCGGCAGCGCCTTCAACTCGCGAAGAAACATAATCTTTTGATAAATGCTTGGTGCCAGAAACTTTTACGGCTTCCAGCTTACCTTCGAGAACGGCAATTGTGACCCTGCCATTAGCTAATTCTTGGGGCGGAATATAGGCTCCAGAACTGATATATCCCCTGTCGGTATACAGTTTGGTAACCTGACTGCGAGCTTGAAAGAGTTCGGGCAAAGTTAAAGGACGATTGCGATAGGGCTTAAGGGCTTGATTTAATTCTTGTTCGCTAAAAATGCTGCTGCCGACAATTTCAAAATCCCGGACGATAATTTCTTGAGGAATGTCGCGATTAATCTTATTTTGATCGGCGTTTGTTTTTAGTGATGATCCTGAAGACTCTTCTGTCAGAATTTGCCGCACTGATTTAGGCGTTAGAGGAGGAGTAGATTGGGCTACCGAGACATTACTGTCTAACAAAACTAAGGCGATCGCCCCTCCCAAGAGCCAAAAGCCAGATTTCTCGAATCGAAGCGAGTAATTCCCCCTAAATTCGCGATCGCAATTATCTGATGTCAACATATTTAATCACTAATGCTTTTAAGACGGCTCCCGACCTAAAGTTCCCAAAAATAGCGATTAATTAACGCGGTTTATCAAGTTAAGCTAGAGCCATCGCCTGAGAACAAAAAACCTATTCTTTGAGCTGGTAACGCATTCCCGGTAGCTGCACCACCAAATCCATCATTTCCAACTGAGATAAAATAGCCAAAATCTCGCTAACTTCTGCTCCGGTTTGGACGGAGATCGCATCAATGGCGATCAATTCATGATTAATTAAGGCATAAATCCGCCCTAATTCCGGTGACAACTGCGGCTGAGGCTTGGTCTGAGGGTAAAGGCGATCGATACAGGGCATTGTGCCCAACATTTCTAACAGATGCTCGCTCCCCAGAATGACGTGAGCGCCCGAGTTGAGCAAGCTCAGACAGCCGATTGCCCGAGAGTTATCTAGAGAGCCGGGTAAAACATAAACGTCGCGACCAAAATCATTAGCAAAGCGAGCCGTAATCAAAGCTCCCGAACGTTGGGGGGCTTCAATAATCAACACCGCGCGGCAAAGACCGGCAATAATACGATTGCGAGCGGGAAAATGCCCCCGGTCTGGTTGAGTTTGGGCGGGGTATTCACTGACAATTAAACCGGATTCGGTAAGTCGCTGATAGAGCAAACGGTTGCTGTAGGGATAAATTTGGTCTACTCCCGTCCCCAACACGGCAATGGTTCTTCCCCCCGCCGATAGACAGGTTTCGTGGGCCACGGTATCGATTCCGGCTGCCATCCCGGAAACAATCCCAAAACCATGACTAACTAACGCCTGAGTCAGTTTTTTCGTCCAGCGTTTACCATATTCACTCGGATTGCGGGTTCCGACGATGCCAATCATGGGTTTACTGCCCAAATTTTCTTCTGGCTCCACCTGTCCGCGATAGTAGAGTAGAGGTGGTGGGCTAGGAATTTCTGCTAGAAGTCGTGGATATAGCTCATCGCTGGGAACCCAAAGTTGGGGATTGTGCTGAAAATGTTGCTTTACCAGTTCGAGGTTGAGTTTTGGTCTGGCTTGCTGTATTCCCCTGGCAGCTTTGCCGCCAATGCCTTCTATGGCTTTAAAATCCCTCGCCGGAGATTCCCAGGCAGTCTGTAATGAACCAAAATGCTGGTAAATTTTTTTGAGAGAAACCGCGCCAATGCCTTCTATTTGTGACCAAGCTAACCAATAAGCTCGTTCTTGTTCCATATTGCTAGTGATTAAGCCGATGAATATCCCAGATCGTGAATTAACAACATAGATACAAAGTGTGTCGCGGTCGAGGGTACAAACCGGGAGATAAATCCCCACCTTAATTCGGCTTCTCAGTGCGATCGCGTAACTGCGTCTGGTTACTGTATTCTGGAGAAGTTGCTCAATGCAATCATCAAATAAATTAAAGAACCAAAACTAAGCGCAAAAACCCATGCCGAAATACATTATGTGGGGGAGTTATTGCGAAAATGCCCTGGAAAAAAGAACTCCCTATCGTCCAGACCATTTAGCTGGTCTAACCAAGCAAAAAGAAGAGGGTATATTGATTACCTTGGGGCCGACTAAAGATAATACTAAGGTCTTTGGCATCTATGAAGCCGAGTCTTCATCAGCGGTAACAGAATTAGTGGAATCCGATCCCTATTGGCAAAACGGTATTTGGACGGAATATACGGTAAAAGAATGGATTCAGGCATTTTGAACCGTTAACAGTCAATATGCGCGATGCGAGTCCTTTTGGAAAGCGTTATACCATCTCGATCCCGCCTGACAGGACAAAGATACAATGTCCTTTAGGACAGATAACAGGGCGATCGCTTAGATTATTTTCGATTATGTCTATCTTAGAAAATCCACTTTTATTGCCGGTTTGGCGATCGCTAGTAGGAGCTTTAATCGGTCGGGAGAATCTCTCTCTCTACGACACTGCTGACTGGCAAGACTACTCAGACTTTTCCTATCCAGCATACTATCGCACCCAAAATTTTCATGGGATTAAAGGTGGTTATTTAAATGCGATCGCACCGGTAACTTATGACGCCATAACGCAATTTGCCACACCCCCTAGCGAAATTAGACAGAGACAAGCGGCGATCGCACAAATTGACGGTCAACCCCAGCGTATTTTAGACCTCGGCTGCGGTACCGGTAGCTCGACCTTAATGCTGCAGGAGGCCTTTAGCTCAGCCCGAGTAACGGGTTTAGACATTTCCCCTCAGATGCTAACCATGGCCAGACACAAAGCCAAACAATCAGGGTTAACTATAGATTGGCAACAGGGACTAGCCGAAACTACTAATTTTGCCGATGCTGAATTTGATTTAGTGGCGATCGCATTTTTGTTCCATGAAACCCCCGTAGAGATTGCGCACCGTATTTTATTAGAATGCTATAGACTGCTCGCCCCTGGAGGACAAATCATCATTCTCGATGGCAATCAGCAGCGACTGCGCCACACTCCCTGGCTGATTAAATTATTCCGCGAACCCTATTCTCAGGCATATGCCGCTGGAAATGTTGATGACTGGCTAGAGGCGGCCGGTTTTGCTCGGATTAAAACCAACCCTGTCGGCTGGATTTCTCAATTGACTACAGCGTTTAAATAATTGTCTTTTACGAAGAAAGTAAATCGGGGTTAGCTTTGCGGGCATAACTGTCAAAGGTATTGCTCAACAACATGGCGACCGTCATCGGCCCAATACCTCCGGGAACGGGTGTAATATGGCTGGCAACAGCAGCGACTGATGCAAAATCAACATCGCCAACTAATTTTGATTTACCATCTGGCAGATTGAGACGATTAATCCCCACATCAATGACGATCGCCCCTGGTTTAACCATTGATGCCGTGATTATTTCTGGTTTACCTACCGCTGCGACAATAATATCTGCTTCACGACAAACTGCCGCCAAATCTTGAGTGCGGGAGTGTGCCATGGTTACCGTGGCATTCTTCTCTAATAACATTAAGGAGATCGGTTTGCCAACGAGAATGCTACGACCGATGACGACTGCTTTTTTCCCTTCTAGGTTCAGATCGTACTCTTGCAACAGTCTCATTACTCCCGCTGGGGTACAGCTACGCAGACCGACTTCTCCCCGCACTAGCTTGCCTAAATTAATCGGGTGAAGACCATCAGCATCCTTATCGGGATCGATTCGATGGAGCAGTGCAATTGAGTCGAGATGAGCTGGGAGAGGAAGCTGGACTAAAATACCGTCTACGCGATCATCCTGGTTGAGGGACTCGATGACTGCTTCTAATTGCGATTGACTTGTATCTTGAGGAAAATGTTGCCCCATTGAGGCAATACCAATGCGCTGACAGGCTTTTTCCTTGTTGCGAACATACACCGCACTTGCCGGGTTGTCTCCAACCATAATTACCGCTAGACCAGGGGGGCGAGACATTTTTGGCTCTAGCTGGGCAATTTTTTGGGCTAGCTCTGAGTGAATTTTTTGGGCGAGGGCTTTACCATCGAGTCGAACATAATTTGAGGCAGACATAGACAACTTGGGTATTCTAATTTTGATTTAAACAGTTAAGCTGGATATCGATCTCTGGCAGACAAGCAATGATTTCTTACTTAAGATTTGTCTCGTTGATTCACAGGTTCAAGTCGATCGCTCTGGGGACGGTGTTGTTCTACAGTTTATGTGGCTGCCAAGCTCCCTTAGTTACCGTAGAAGAGATTTCACCCCAGCAGGTGGGCAAGACAGTTTTTCTTTCGGGCAAAGTAGTACGCCGGGCACCATTTTTAGATAACGCAGCATATCAGCTAGAAGATAGCACGGGACATATTTGGGTAGTCACAGCACAAAATCTACCGAGATTGGGTCAGCAGATTAACCTTAAGGGCAAGATTCAATATCAAAGCCTACCTTTCGACACCCAGGAACTAGGAGATTTTTATCTAGTGGAAATCGAGCAGCTATCTTCACTGCCAGAATAAACGCCAAACTGGGGCTAGTATTGACTCTCAAAGTAACCATAAATTAAAACGGCTACTTCTGGGACGACAAACAATAAAAATAAGCTAAATGTTACGAAAAATATTATGAGCAATTTTTCTCAGGCTAACCTGATATCTACCGAAGTAATTCCCGTAGTTATGGCAATTATCTACCGAGATGACAAGTATCTCATGCAGCTACGAGACGATATCCCGCACATTGCCTATCCGGGAGTCTGGGGCTTTTTTGGCGGCCATCTAGAACCAGGGGAATCCCCAGAAGTAGGCTTGAAAAGAGAACTAGTGGAAGAGATTAACTATCTGCCTCAGACCCTAACTAAATTTCGCACCGTACGGGGCGGCAACTACCTGCGCCATTTGTTCTCCTGTCCTCTGACTGTTCCCGTAGCCCAACTGGAGCTAAACGAGGGCTGGGATCTCAAACTATTAACTGTCGAAGAAATTATTCAGGGTCATGCCTATTCTGCAAGAGCGATCGCCAATAAGGCAGTGGGCGCAATCCATCGCCAGATAATGCTCGATTTTATCGATGACATAAGTCAAAATTAAAGACAATGTGTTACAAAGACGGGTAGATCGCGATAGCAAAATGCTATACATAATAAAAGAATCGAACTTCTATATCATAGACAAAGTTTCATTTTAGAAATAAGTCA
>JBCBIN010000074.1:0-11868 GCA_038524555.1 Cyanobacteria bacterium J06623_7
GTTAAATCTGATTTTTAGGTAATAAAATTTACTTTTCAAACAACTTCTAAAGGAGAAATTTGTTACATAACGTGCCAGCTACTAATTCGACAGTTGAAGCTACATTAATCATCAATAATAGACATGATGGCATATCTCTCGAACACAACCTGGCATTAATTAAACGTTACCAATTAAGATTAACGAAGATATCAGCTTGTGAAAATATTTCCCAGACTATCGAGTTAGTTCATCCGGCTTTAATTTTGTCTGCGGTCGATACAAAAAAAGTAGATAGTTTAGCTACTCTGTTTTCAATCAAACAAGCTATAGGAAAATCAATTCCCGTTATTTTTGTGCTGGGAGAATTATCAGAAGCAGAAACGCTATTATCTATATTTGAACAGGACTTACCTTCTGCGACCATGGGAGACTTTTTGGCATCAGGAAAATCAGCACTAAATTGCTCTGAGAAAAATTCATCGTTCTATTCTCATCTGGACACAAAAGAGGACGATATTATCTATGATTACCTGCTGCGATCGCAAATAACTCCTGCTCTGCTAGAAAAAAGCATATCTTGGGTATTAGACCGCCAAAGAGACCGTCAAAAAATAAACTCTATCGAACGAGAAAACCAAGAATTAAGCTCTCAGTTGCAAGGAACTAAGAATTTATTTCAGACCATAGTAGACAATACCTCAACCCTAGTCTGGATGTGCGATCACCAGGGGAATTCCACTTTTTTTAATCAAGCTTGGAGTCGAATCTTACCTCAGGTACATAATGTTCATCTGAGCGGTAACTGGTTAATTAACGTTCATCCTTTAGATCGGCAATATTGCCAACAAAGTTTTGTGGCTGCTTTAGAGAAACAGTCAGGATTTACTATCAGCTATCGGCTGATAACTTCTCATGTTGACTACCGCTGGATTTCTAATTATGCCGTGCCTCAATTCACGGTTGAAGGGGAATTTATGGGACTGGTAGGCTACTGTTTTGATATCACAACTCATAAAATTACTGAGGGAAAGTTAGTTAAAAGAGCGGCAAGCGATCGCCTTTTGGCTCAGATTACGCACAAAATTCATACGTCTCTCAATCTAGAACAAATTTTGCAGACGACAGTAGATGAGGTCAAGCAATTTCTGCTGGCAGAAAAAATTCAAATTGATCGAGTAAATGCCGCTAATCAGCTCACTCTAGTTTTTGAATCTAGATTAGTTGGCTATCCTTTAAGCTGCGATATTACCGAACCCAAGCAAGTTCCCCAGACGTTATTTACTCGCCAGCTCGATGTGCTAACGGCGGGTCAAAGCGTTACGGAAGATTCGACAACATCAACCGATGCTGATTTTTGTTCGACACTATTAGTTCCAATCATGGGCAAGACTGAACTTTGGGGCTTAATCTGCGTTGAAAACTGCTCCTTTGCTCGCCAGTGGCATCCCGAAGAAATTTACTTACTAGAGCGAGTCGCTATGGTCTTATCTGTGGCGATCGAGCAGGCTAATCTCTATCAGCAGTTAGAACAAGCCAATCAAGAATTACAGGAATTATCTCTCATTGATGGCTTAACTCAGATTGCTAATCGTCGTCAGTTTAGTCGTTATCTTGAGACTCAGTGGAGCGAGTTGTTGCGTTCCCACAGTCCACTCTCCTTGATTATGTGTGATATAGACTGCTTCAAACTCTACAATGATACTTATGGTCACCCCACAGGCGATCGCTGTCTGACCGCTGTCGCGCAAGCGATTAATAAAGCCATCAAACGACCTGGCGACTTAGCATGTCGCTATGGAGGCGAAGAATTTGTGATAATTTTGCCTCGGACGCCAATTGAGGGAGCAATGCATCTGGCACAGCAAATCCGACTCCAGATTAAGGCACTCAAAATTCCCCATTTAAAATCAGCAGTGGATATGTATGTCACTATTTCTCTCGGAGTATCCTGCTGCACTCCCCAACCCAATCTCGAACTACAAACTTTAATCGCGACTGCCGATAAAGCTTTATATCAGGCCAAAGCGAAAGGGCGAGACAGAGCCGTACAATATCAGACCGAGCTAGAATAACTTAACTATGCCCTCCGGATATACTCTGCCTGTTTTTGCCTGTGCTAGTGCGATCGCTGCCTTACGCCATCTACAAACAGCACCTCCTGACAACTGCGTAACGTTAGATTTAATCGAGCCTCCAGAATTCGCCACCGTTGAAATCGAACAGGTAGCTAAAATAGACCGTGATTGTGCGATCGCCATTACTCGTAGTGACCCCGGCGACCATTTAGATCTGACTCGCAATACGCCAGTTTGGGCAAAAGTCAGCCTGAATTATGACCCCGATGCACCATCAGTAATCTTAGAAGGAGGAGAGGGCATTGGTAAACAGTCCCAGCAGCAAAACTCCGCCGCTATCTATAGTTACGCTCGAAAATTAATTGAGACTAATCTACTGGCTTTACTTGCACCAGATCAAAAGGCGATCGTCACGATTATTTTACCCGAAGGAACTAGGCTAGCAACGCGAACTTCCAACCAAGCATTTGGAGTGGTAGAAGGGCTATCTCTACTCGGAACCACGGGCATAGTTCAGCCTTTAGTCGCTCCCGAACAGCTATCGGCATACCAAGCAGAAATTAAAGCCAAGGCAGAGAAGTTCGACAGCCTGGTGTTTTGTATTGGCGAAAACGGAATCGACCTCGCACAACGCTCGGGTATAGAGCCCCAGAGAATTGTCAAAACTGCTAACTGGTTGGGTTCGATGTTAGTTACAGCAGCAGCAGCAGAAATCAAATCTATTTTGCTTTATGGCTATCATGGCAAGCTAATTAAGCTAGCGGGAGGAATTTTCCATACTCACAATCATCTCGCCGACGGTAGATTAGCAATAATGTCTGCCTATGGCGGCAAGTTAGGACTATCCACCGCTCAAATACAGCAAATTTTTGCTTGTCCTACTACGGAAGCGGCACTTAACCAACTGCGAGAATGGGATACGGCTAATAGCTCTGATTGGGTAAATACTATTTACAGAGAGTTAGCTCGGGCGATCGATCATCAATCGCAAGCATATATTTATAAGTACACAGAACGGCAAATTTGTATCGGTTCTGTTCTGTTTGATCGCAGGCGTAAAACTATTTATAAAAGTGACAACGCCGCTCTAATACTACCTAAATTATGCTAGTCTATGAGGATATTTGCCACGCTTTTTATTCAAATAAAATACCTCGCTAGCATCATAACTCTCCAAATATAAATTTGGTATCAAAAGCTCAACTTTCTTTACACTTTGTTACCTGATTACTTAAACAGACTTTCAAGAGTATAGTGACTATTCAAACCCAATCTTCCTCTCCCACCAGCACCGACGTAGCTGCTGAATCTGTTCTCGATCGCATTGATCGCCAAACAATTATTATCATCGACTTTGGTTCTCAATACTCTGAACTAATTGCTCGCAGAATTAGAGAAACCCAGGTATATTCTGAAGTCTTATCTTATCGAACTAGTGCGAAGGAGCTGCGTAAAATTAATCCCCGTGGCATCATCCTTTCGGGTGGGCCTAGCTCGGTTTATGACCAAAATGCTCCCAACTGCGATCCAGAAATTTGGCATTTAGGAATTCCTATTCTGGGGGTATGTTACGGCATGCAGCTCATGGTGAAGGAGTTGGGGGGAACGGTCGAACCAGTTAAGTTAG
This sequence comes from Cyanobacteria bacterium J06623_7, assembly GCA_038524555.1. Classification (GTDB taxonomy): domain Bacteria; phylum Cyanobacteriota; class Cyanobacteriia; order Cyanobacteriales; family Xenococcaceae; genus Waterburya. Next base: position 3,685 of record JBCBIN010000074.1, read on the forward strand.
GCGAGTATGGTAAGGCACAGCTATTTATTGAAGATCCAACGGATTTGCTGACCAATGTGGAAGATGGGGCAACTATGTGGATGAGTCATGGCGACTCCTGCACTAAACTACCCGAAGGATTTTCGGTGCTCGCACATACCAACAATACTCCCTGTGCGGCAATCTCCAATCCCGAACAAAAGCTATTTGGGGTGCAGTTCCACCCAGAGGTAGTTCACTCGGAAGGAGGCATCGCCTTAATTCGCAACTTTGTCTATCATGTTTGCGAATGCGAACCTACTTGGACGACGGAGGCCTTTGTTGATGAATCTATCCGCGATATTCGCGCCAAAGTAGGAACCAAAAGAGTTTTGCTGGCTCTGTCTGGAGGCGTAGATTCTTCTACCCTAGCTTTTCTACTGCATCGGGCTATTGGTGACCAGTTGACCTGCATGTTTATCGACCAGGGATTCATGCGCAAAGGAGAACCAGAACGACTGGTAGAGATATTTAAGCACAAGTTTCACATCCCCGTCGAATACGTCATGGCGCGCGAGCGTTTTTTGAAACAGGTGGATGGAGTAACCGATCCCGAACTCAAACGCCGTCGTATCGGACACGAATTTATTCAGGTGTTTGAAGAAGAGTCGAAAAAATTAGGGCCTTTTGACTATCTCGCTCAAGGAACCTTATATCCCGACGTAATCGAATCGGCTGATAGCAATGTCGATCCCAAAACCGGAGAACGGGTTGCAGTAAAAATTAAAAGTCATCACAACGTGGGTGGTTTACCCAAAGACCTACGGTTTAAACTAGTCGAACCTCTACGTAAGCTGTTTAAAGATGAGGTGCGTAACGTCGCTCGGGCGATTGGCTTGCCGGAAGAAATTGTGCGTCGCCATCCTTTCCCGGGACCTGGTTTGGCGATTAGAATTGTGGGGGAAGTGACCGCTGAAAGGTTAAATATTCTGCGTGATGCTGACTTTATCGTGCGGGATGAAATTAGCAAGCAGGGGGTCTATCATGACTACTGGCAAGCATTTGCCGTGCTGCTACCCATTCGTAGCGTTGGGGTGATGGGAGATAAACGCACCTATGCTCATCCGATTGTCTTGCGCTTTATCACCAGCGAAGATGGCATGACCGCAGACTGGGCGAGAGTCCCCTACGACCTGCTGGAAACTATCTCTAACCGTATTGTTAATGAGGTCAAGGGAGTCAATCGAGTCGTTTACGATGTTACTTCCAAACCCCCTGGCACAATTGAGTGGGAATAGTAGCTAGAGTAATTTTGTCGAAAGACGGATGAAATTTTAATGATTAACAAGGCGCTTCAATCGGCGTCTTTTTTATTAGTGTCCTATTGATCGCGATTTATTCCCTGGTATGCTGCTGCACCAACTGAGATATAGTTATCTAGTAATATTTAAGAATTGATAAAAAATAGCTTAGGAGATAGTTTTGGACAAAAACCAAGCCGAACTGGCAGATATTCTCAAAATTGCCCGTACTGTTGCCTGGGGTGCAGCGGACATTCTGAGTGCTTTTTATCATAAAGACACATCTGATTTAGATGTTAAAGATAAGAAAGATGGACCCGTTACGGAAGCCGATCTTGCCGCCAATAAACATATTGTGGGAGAGTTGCAGGCCAAGCTGGGAACGGAAGAATTTGGCTATTTGTCCGAAGAAACTTTTGACGTAAAAAAAGCCGAACCAGTAGCGAAAGACTGGGTTTGGATTATCGATCCGTTAGATGGTACTAGAGACTTTATCGATAAAACCGGTGAATATGGGATGCATATTGCCCTAGCATATCAGGGTCGTCCGGTAATTGGCATTGTGGCAATTCCCGAAGCGGGAAAAGTATACTTTGCATCTAAGGATAACGGTACCTATGTCGAGACTAAAGACGGTACGGTGACGCCTATTAAAGTAAGCGATCGCAATAAAATTGAAGACCTCTATTTAATCGTCAGTCGTTCTCACCGAGACGATCGCTTTAAAGAATTGATCGAGCGCCTACCCTTTGCGGGTAAGAAGTATATGGGGGGAGTTGGCGGCAAAATTTCGACTCTACTCGAACAAGAATCTGATGCTTATCTTTCCCTGTCGGGTAAATCAGCTGCCAAAGACTGGGATTTCGCCGCGCCGGAGTTAATTCTGACGGAGGCTGGGGGCAAGTTTACCTACGTTAATGGTGACCCTGTTTACTACAATCAGGGAGATGTCAAACGCTGGGGCTGTATCGTAGCTACGAACGGTAAGTGTCATGAAGCCTTATGTGCCAAAACCACCGAGATTCTCGACGAAATTGATAATGGCTAATATGCTGGAAACAATCAAATATTGTCATTGAAGGCGATTAAAAGCTGAGTTGAGTAGAAGTTACTTGATTTGGCTTTTTTTTCAGTCAACAGTTAACAGTTAATTGATGGGTGCTAAAAACGGCGGTAAACTAGTTATAGTCGTTGTAAATAAGAATTAAAAGAATAAGATATTTACTCTCAATTTCCTAATCCCTAATCCCTAATCCCCAGTCCTCAATCCCCAGTGCCCTACATGCATATTAATTAGGAAATACGTTAGCTGAGTTCACTCTAAAGATGTCTGAGATTAAACCTTACGTCAGCAAATTATTTATTTATCCCGTCAAGTCTTTGGACTGTCTAGAATGCGATCGCGTGACGATTCTAGCATCTGGGGCACTACAGGGCGATCGCACATGGGCAATATTCGATTTAGCCGGCAATTTTGTTAACGGTAAGCGCCACGCCAGTATTCATAGATTGCGATCGCAGTTCGATCCGGCGAGTAATATTCTACGGCTGCAGATTCAAAGGAAGAAAGCAACTAAAGAATTTAATTTAGTTACGCAACAGGCAGAACTTAATGCTTGGCTAACAGACTATTTTGGTTTTGCCGTCGAGATCAGACAGAATCTCAGTTTAGGTTTTCCCGACGATACGATTTCTCCCGGGGCAACTGTAGTCAGTACTGCTACTTTGGAAGCGATCGCTAGTTGGTATCCCGAACTTGATACTGAAGACATTCGACGGCGTTTTCGAGCCAATATCGAGCTGGGTGGCGTACCTCCATTTTGGGAAGATCGGCTATTTACCACTGCTGAGCAAACCGTCAAGTTTAATCTAGGGAGGGTAGAATTTATGGGCGTTAATCCCTGCCAACGCTGCATTGTCGTCACTCGCGATCCCAATACAGGTGAAGCTTATCCCCAGTTCCAAAAGAAATTTATTACCCAAAGAAAAAACACCCTACCAGCAACGGTAGAGCGATCGCGTTTTAATCACTATTTTCGTTTGGCAATTAATACGCGTTTGAATCCATCTGAAGCAGGGAAGGTAGTTAGACTTGGCGATTCGGTTGACGTTTAAATGATTAGAGATCTGCCTCTAATGGTGTGTTAGTAAACTCCCTGACCTCTAATCTCTGACCTATTTAAATCCCTGCAAAAACCCTGCTAATTCATCTGGTGCCTTAACCTCCGCTAGAATCGTTTGCAATTGACTACCTTCCAAAACCTCTTGCTGCAATAAAGTTTGTGCGGTTGATTCTAATAAATCGCGGTTGAGTTCCAAAATCTGCTGCGCCAGTTCGTAAGCCCGGTTGATATTTTGGTTAACCTGACGGTCTATTTCTGCCGTTACTTCGCCGCTAACGGTGCGTCTGGAGGTTGAATTCCCTAAAAACTGTCCTGATTCTTGTGCAAAAGCGATCGGTCCGACACTACTCATGCCATATTGCGTCACTGCTTTTTCGGCTAATTCTGTAGCTTTTTGAATATCATCGCTAGCGCCCGTCGAAATTTTGTTGAATACCACCAGTTCTGCCGCTCTACCTCCTAAAAGAGTCGCAATTCTACCTCTTAACTCGTCTTCCAGCATGAGAAAACGATCCTCTTCGGGAGTTTGCAGAGTATAGCCCAATGCCCCCAAACCTCTGGGCACGATCGAAATTTTGGACACCTTTCCTCCACCAGGCATTAATACCCCCACCAATGCATGACCCACCTCGTGATAGGCGACTGTCTGACGTTCTAGGGGACTAAGAAGACGCGATCGCTTTTCCAATCCGGCGACTACCCGCTCAAAAGCTTCCCCAAAGTCTGCCATCAGAACAGCTTGACGATTATTACGGGCGGCTAATAACGCAGCTTCGTTAACCAGGTTAGCTAAATCTGCTCCTGCAAAACCAGATGTCTGTAGAGCAATTTCGGCTAGGTCTACATCTTCTCCTAGCATTACCTGACGCGAATGTACCTCAAGGATAGCGACTCTGCCAGATTTATCGGGGCGATCTACTAGTACCTGGCGATCAAATCTACCGGGACGACGTAAAGCCGGATCGAGAATCTCGGGGCGGTTAGTTGCCGCAATCAGAATTACCCCCTCGTTACCGTCAAACCCATCCATCTCCGTTAGCAGTTGATTGAGAGTTTGTTCTCGCTCATCGTTACCACCGTTAGGATTATTACCCCGAGTTTTGCCGATCGCATCTAGCTCATCGATAAAGATAATACAGGGCGCTTGGCGTTTAGCTTGGTTGAATAAATCTCTTACTCTCGATGCCCCCACGCCGACGTATAGCTCAACAAATTCCGAACCAGACATACTTAAGAAAGGAACTCCCGCCTCTCCCGCGACTGCCTTTGCTAGCAGAGTCTTACCCGTACCAGGAGAGCCAACTAACAACACGCCTTTGGGGATTTTGGCACCAATCTTACGGTATTTCTCACCATTTTGCAGAAAATCAACTACTTCCTGTAGCTCTTGCTTCGCTTCATCAACCCCCGCTACGTCGGCAAAAGTAATACCGGTTTTACCTTTTTCATAAACTCTGGCGTTGCTTTTACCTACTCCCATACCCAAACCAATTCCGCCACCATCGGTGCTAAATTTCGCCAACCAGGCTAAAGCACCCACCAATAGTCCAGAAGACAGCAGCAGAGCAATTAAACCAGCCGCAGTGGGATCGGCACTATCACTGAGATTATTAAAGCTAACGTTGTGAGTCTGGAGCAAATTAATTAAATCTGCTTGAGAACCATTTCTTTGGGTACTGTAGCGCTGTCCGCCAAACTCCTCTTTCAAACTATATTCAAGCATCCGCGACTTAATCGTCACGTCCTCGACTTTATTCGCTTTTACATGGCTAATAAAAATACTGTAGGCCGCTTGTGAAATGGATTGAGTTTTCATTTCCGAGGTAGTTAAATCAACATCGAGAAGTAAAATCGAGTAATTAATAATTCGTTCAAACTTCCCACTGATTACATCATCCGTTAATTCTGAAAACGGCACCAGCAGGGATTACTACACTGTTTAGTCGTATCTTCCCCTCAGCAAATTGGCTGAGTATGCGGTTGCTACACCAAATTGTGATCGGCTTTCTACCCAGAAATATTAGAAATATAGTTAAAGCGATCGCCTTAGCAAGCTGTTATCATCCCAACATAGTTCATATCTATCCCCAAGTCTTTCAAGAAGAAGGTGCATAGTGCATGGTGATGAAATATGCGGAGGGAGAATACAGACAAACAACAACCCCAGTAGATAGTATTGGAAAATCATAATTGTTATACTTGCAGTAATACTATTTGTTATACCCACTATGACTACAGACAAAACTGCTATAAGTCTCGAATCAAAACTGCTAAAGAAAACAGACAAACTAGCTAAAGAGACTGGCAATAGTCGCAGTGGTGTAATTGCGATCGCACTGCAAAAATATTTTCACGAATTGGAACAGCAAAACATTTTAGAACAACTAGATCTTGTTTATGGAAACGATGCAAATTCAGATTCAGAGTTTACAGAAGCTGGCAAAGACTATTTTGTGAGTAATGTAGCTACCGAATCAGAAGAATGGTAGATCGGGTCAAACAGGGAGAAGTTTACTGGATTAATTTACCCGAACCTAAAAACTCAGAACCAGGATTTCGTAGACCTTGTGTAGTAGTTCAGAATAATACTTTTAACCGTTCTAGGATTAAAACCACAGTAGTCTGTATTTTAACTACCAATATGAGATTAGCTCAAGCACCAGGTAACGTAGCTTTAGATGAGGGGGAGGCTAATTTACCCAAGCAAAGCGTGGTTAATGTATCTCAAGTTTTGACTGTGAATAAAAGTGACCTATTGCCCCAGGAGAAAATCGGACAGTTATCTGCAGCTAAGATCGGTCTCATAATTGAAGGTTTGAAATTGCTAATTTCCTAGATTACTTTCAGACTAATTAAAGCCTGTTTAAAGGCGATCGCACTTTTAAAATGCAAATCAGGATTATCCACCAAAGCCAGATCTAATAACTCTGCAAGAGATTGAGTAATAGAAGCATCTCTTTCTCTAATAGGTACTGCTGGCTTAGTTAAAATTTCTAACATGGGATCGATATTACAGCCTAGTTGTCTGGGGTAAAACCCTGTGAGCATATAGTAATAGGTCGCAGCGATCGCCCATACATCTACATCGGGTTTAGCTCTTTTAAAATCTAGTACCTGTTGTCTTGGCATGAAGCAAGGCGTACCCATTGCCGTCCCAGTTAAGGTTTGACCGCTCAATCCAGCTTGATCAAAAGCTTTAGCTAGCCCATAATCTCCTAGTTTGGCAACAGTCTTGCCTCGATCTACCGTAAGAAAGATGTTGCCTGGCTTAATATCTCGGTGAACCAAATTCTTTTCAGTGTGGGCATAGTGTAAACCATCTAATACTTGTAGGATAATATCTGTGGCTTCTTTAACTGATAACTTGCCACCTCGCTTTTGCATCAGATCTGGTATCGAACCGCGATCGCAAAATTCCATCGTGAAATAGAAGATACCATTCGCCTCACCATAATCATCAAACTTAACTAAGTTGGGATGATCGAGCATCTTAGTTAGTTCGGCTTCTTTGAGAAACCTATCTTTCATATAAGGCATTACTGCTACTCTTGGAAGCAGGGTTTTGAGGGCGATTAATTTTCTTCTAGTTGGAGTATCGTGACGGGCTAGATAAACTTCACCACAACCACCTCTGCCTAATAGTTTAATCTTGGTATAGCCTTCAATTGAGCCTAGATCCGTATCTAAATCTATATCCATCCGCGAAAGAATTTCGCCTTTATATTCGTGTGGAATAAAGGTAGGTGGTATGTCCGAACTCTTATTAATACTGACTTGAAAGGTAGTATTGCTCAGTTGAATCAGATCCCCATCTTTCAGATCGTATTCCGATAGCTTTAACTTTGCCCCTTCTTCTGGAGTCTGATCGGCTGCTCTTTTGCCAATACACTTCCCATTAACATAAGTCCCATGTAGGCTGCCAAAGTCCTTAATCCTAATATCAGGCGGATTTATATCGAGAAAACAATGATACCGAGAGATACTTGAGTGATCTTTATCGTTAGGAATCTGAATATTACAGTCAGGATGTCTGCCAATAATGCAGGTAGAGCGAGAATCGAAGGGAAATTCTTTACCCTTTAGTTTGCCTTCAGTAATGGTGAGAGTGACTTTAGCTGGCATAGATTAAGAGTATTCAAACTATCTTGTATATACATCAAAATCGAGCAGCCGTTCAGTTAATAACTTACCAGGCTACCCGACTCAGCTTTATTTTCGGATGATGTTGCCAACATCACAGGAATAGGTCTGGACTCTTCAATAACTCGCCCAACAAATTCCCATTTGCTAGTTCTGACACGGAAGAGTACTGGTCGCAATACAACGAAAACCGATATTGTTGTTGTCGTTGTCTGGCGCATTCCTATTACGATTAGCTGAACGGCAGTTTTGAGGATTGTTGTTCCAAGAACCGCCCCGCAGTCGGAATTACCTATCCCTCTCTTGAAAATACCAGAGAATCGAATATCTTTTTACGCAGTTCCCAGGTATCACCATGCTCTAAATGGGCAATCCAGCTTGTTATTGATTGAGAAACTTGATTCCAGTCAATATTACCTTGAGCATAGTCTGTTTGTAATTTTCTTAATCTTCTTTTAGCTCGACGCAGATTTTCCCTACGCACTCGAATGCGGTCTGGTAATACTCGAAAACCCAGCCAATTTGCTCCTTTCTTAGTTGCAAATAATTGACTTTTAATGGGATGGATTTTAACTCTTAATGTTGTTACAGCGGTTTGCAGATCAATTTGAGACAATAGTTTAAAGAAAATCATCAACGTATAGAGATGAGAGCATACTCAG